>CAZGDR010000068.1:0-6634 GCA_964524755.1 uncultured Spirochaetaceae bacterium | reverse complement strand
GTTACCAAACCTATGGTAAAACCTGTGGTTGAAGTAGCTAAGCCAGCTCCAGTTGCAGAGCCAATTGTAGTTGCTCCTGCAAGACCTGATGTTGACGATGACGTAATTGTTAAGTCGAATGATGGTGAAAAGAATTTTAATCTCTATGTTGTTCATACAAATGATGTCCACGGAAGAATTGAGGAAGGTCCTGGTGTTGGATATGCCAAGCTTTCCACATTGGTCAACTTGGGCCGTTCTGTAACGAACAAGAACCTGTTACTTGATGCTGGTGATGTAGCGCATGGTACATTGTTGACTAACCTGTTTGAAGGTGAGACCTCTGCGGTTTTACTTGACATGCTAGGTTATGATGCAATTACACCAGGCAACCACGAGTTCAATTACGGGAAAGAGCGTGTAATAGAAGCGGCCAAGCTTGCTGAAATGTATTCAGACATGCGGGTATTGTCTGCTAATATTCTTGACGAGAATGGGAATATGGTGTTCCAACCTTACCAACTCTACTACTTTGATGGATTCACTGTGGGTGTGATTGGTGCTACCTCTCCCGATACAGAGACTAAGACACATCCAAAGAATGTTAAGGGTCTCTCCTTCATGAGCGATGAAGTTGTCTATGGAGCTCAGGCTCTGGTAGATGAAGTGAACAAGCGTGCTGATTATGTCATCGTGCTAGCTCATGTTGGTCTCGATGAAGATGGTTCTTATGGTGTAACCAGTAAAATGATCGCCGAGAATCTTCGAGGCATCGATTTGATTGTTGATGGACATAGCCATACTGTACTTGAGAATGGACTTCGTGTTGGTGATACACTCATTGTATCAGCAGGCGAGTACATGAAGTACGTTGGTGTAGTGGAAATTGCCGTACGGAATGGTAAAGCAACCAGTGAGTATGCACTCCTCGTGCCTGCTTCTGAAGTGTTAGACCCTTCCACGAGCGAATTAGCAAAACAATTTGGTGTAACCGAAGTTAAGGATGATCCAAAAGTAACTGCTTACGTTGAGTCACAGAAAAAGGTTCTGGCTAAAATGACAAATGAAGTCGTTGCCTATACCGCAATCAAACTTGACGGTGAGCGTGCTAATGTGCGCACGAAGCCTACTAATCTTGGTAACATGATAGCTTCAGCAATGGTAGAATCTACCAACGCAGATGCAGCATTAACCAATGGTGGTGGAATCCGTGCCTCGATTAATGCAGGTGACGTAACCCGTGGTGATATTATCACAGTTCTTCCTTTCAACAATACTGTTGTAGTGGTGGAAGTAACTGGTCAGGATATTTACGATGCCCTCGAATGGGGGTATTCAAGACTACCTGATAGTAATGGTGGATTCCCACAGACCAGCAATTTGACTATTGTTTACAGCCGTTTCTCAGAGGCTGGTAACAGGATCAAGCGCGTACTGATCAATGGTAAATCTGTAGATCGTAATGCGACCTATAAGTTAGCTACTAATGACTTTATGGCTGCTGGTGGTGATGGGTACACAATGCTCAATCGTCCTGTAGTGATGTTCGGCAGAGGTTTGGATGAAGTCCTTACCGATTATATGGTGAAGCATAATAAGAAATAAAAGCTCATCTGATTGAATTATCTGGCCGCCCCGTGAGGGGCGGCTTTATTTCGTTTAATCACTGTGAAAATGACTGTCTATTAAATTATTTGTGTATTTGCATATAGTGTACTATTATAGAGTGAAGGAGTTCGATTTTCTTCTGTTTGTGGATTGGATTAAATCATCCTGGATGATGTAACAAGAAAGGTTTAAATAGGAGGCCTTTTATTATGAACAAGTCTTTGAAAAGATCACTAGCCATTTCCCTTCTTTTGGTTTTAATTTTAATTATAATTATTCTCATTCCAGGGTCTAAAGTGACGTTGAACATTTTCTCTTTGATCATAATTTTAGCCCTTATAGTATTGGTATGGATTAAATATTTCCAAGAGCTTGCTCAAACTAAAAAGAATGTCCTTTCGCATGATGATAATGGGGAAGCCACTCAAAAAGATTCAACTGAAGTCGATAACTCTACTAAAACAGGTTCCGTATGTGAAAAGTCTGGAGTCTATGTGTGTCAGGAACATCCCCATCGAACAGTAGAGATGGAAGAGGGGAAAAGATTTCCTCCTTGCCGAGGAGATGAAAAGGGGCATTCTGCGATCTGGATACTTCAAGAATAATTAGAATAGCGGTAACAGAAAAACAAAAGGCCAGATTCTTATTAAAAGAATCTGGCCTTTACTAGTTTTGCTCCCCCGGACAGATTTGAACTGCCGACAGGGTGGTTAACAGCCACCTGCTCTACCGACTGAGCTACAGGGGAATGCTTATTACCTAACGTACGAACATTGGATAATTTACCGGATTAACCTTTTCATGTCAATACGTTTTTGGAGTATCACCCATTATTCCTAGCATTTGCTTGATAGACATTCCATGTCGTTTCAACGATTGTATCGACTGAGCTAAATTTAGCTTTCCAACCTAGCTTCTCTAGGGCTTTAGAAGACGATGCAATGAGTTGAGCTGGATCTCCAGGACGTCTAGCTACAATTCTTTCAGGAATAGATTTACCAGTAATCTTGCGAGCACTATCTATAATCTTTTGTACACTTAACCCTTGTTCGCTTCCTAAGTTTACTATGAGAGATTCATTTCCCTGCATGAGATAATCAGCTGCTTGGACGTGGCCAACAGCAAGATCCGTTACGTGGACGTAATCTCGTACCCCTGTTCCATCTTCAGTAGGGTAGTCATTACCAAAGATTTGAATATATTTCTGTCGACCACTAGCGACTTCCATTACCACAGGAATGAGATTAGCTGGATTTGTTTCGAGACCTAACATTTTTCCATCTGGATCATAACCTGCCGCATTAAAATAGCGTAAAGAGACATAATTAAGCCCTTTTAGGCGTGAAAACCAAGCAAGATTTTCTTCAATCACCAGTTTGGTATAACCATAATAGTTAGTTGGATTAGTAGGGTGCTGTTCATCAACAGGCAGGTATATGGGTTCTCCATATACAGCAGCAGAGGAGGAGAGGATAAAGTTAGGTATTTCGTGATCAACACAAGCTGAAATTAAGAGTAGTGAGCCATTGATATTATTATTAGCGTATTTTGCAGGCTCAAGCATTGATTCTCCAGCAGCTTTGAAGGCTGCTAGATGAACTACCATGTCCCACTTGGCACTGAGAGTTTTATCCAGATGGGAGCGATCAAGAACATCTCCTTCAAATAATTGAACTTTAGGGCTAATGTTTTCACGTAGACCACTTGAGAAGTTATCAAGAATACCTACGGTATCGCCTCTTTTTAAAAATTCTAAGGCTACGTGTGTTCCTATATATCCTGCGCCACCGCAGAGTAAGACTTTCATAAAATTCTCCTCTTGTTGCAGATTATGAGATTGAAGTAACTCGCTTAGGAGAAACTATTGATTACTGCCGATATCTCAGCTATTTTCTCCGCTAATAGAGTTTTTGTCTGCGCTTCAGCAACCAAACGTAAATAAGGTTCTGTATTAGATTTTCGCACATTAAACCACCAATCTTCAAATTCTATTCGATATCCATCGAAATCTAACACTTTGATGGGGTTTTGTGCAACTCCATATTTTTGGTATAAGGCCGCCATGGCTTCATCTTTTTGAGCAAGCTTAAAGTTACGTTCTCCGCTATTAAAGTAGGTGATAATGGAGTCAATGAAACTGGAGAGTGTTTTTCCCTCAGCATGAATCTTTGCTACCACATGTAATACTATTAAGGTCGCTAACATGCCTGAATCACAATAGAAGAAATCTCTAAAGTAATAGTGTCCTGCTAATTCCCCGCCAAAAATTCCGTTTATTTCACGTAGTTTTACTTTTGCAAAAGCATGACCAACTTTCCACGTAATGACATCTGCGCCTAGTTTCTCTAAGTAGTTAGTAGTTGATCTACTGGTTCTGATATCTTGTAGGACGGTTCCTTTTTCCTGAGTTAAATAATATTCACCAATGACCGCAGTGATATAATCAGGTTGAATAAAGCGTCCCTTTTCATCAATAAACATTACCCGATCAGCATCTCCGTCAAAGATAATACCTATGTCACTCTTAGTAGCGAGTACGGCCGCCTTAATATCTTTACAGTTTTCTTCATCTAACGGATTGGGTTCATGGGCAGGGAACGTGCCATCAAAGTGATCGTACAGATAATGGTGTTGTTCTCCTAATAGATCTTTAGTTAAGAGATTTGCCATACCATGTGAAAGATCTATGCTTATATTTAAATTTGATACATCTGGAACATAGGCTCGTAAGAATTCGATATAATCGTCTTTAACTGGTTTGCTTATAATTTTACCGGGTTTTTTAGCTTTTGTAATAGTCCCCTCATGCACTAACTTCTCCAAATCTCGTAAGCCAGTATCTTCTCCCACAGGAAGAGCTCCCTTACGTGAAATTTTGAGTCCATTATATATGGCAGGATTGTGGCTAGCAGTGATTTGGACGGATCCTCCAGCTGCTAAATGAACCGTTGCAAAATAGACCATAGGAGTTGTTGCCAAGCCTATATCCCAGACATCGGCTCCGGCATCATGTATTCCTTTGGCTAAATATTCGAAGATTTCATCACTGGTTGTACGGACATCTCTGCCCACAACAATATGATCAGTTTTGAGCAGAGAAGGGAGAAAATATCCTACTTTATAAACAAAATCTTTATCAAAATCTTTATTATAAATACCTCGGATATCATACGCCTTGAATGCTCCCATTGGAAACCTCCCTAATATGATGAGCGAATTCCTTGTGATTAATTAGTTCAAAAAAATAGGTTGTCCCATCTGATACTACTACACGCGTAACTAATGGGGAAAATAACTTCTGCAGGGTACTTGCGGGAGCTATCGAGGCCTGCTCACGGTGCCCTTGAGCACAAGCTGACGCCTGTGATTTTGGAACTATAGAGATACTTTGAATTTTTTCTGGGAGGAAAGAACCCTCCATTTTGACATATGCAGGTTGGTTTTTATGAGGTTTTATAGAAAAGCCAAACATAGAAGGCTTACGTTCAAAGTCCTCAAAGTGGAAAATACCATCTATTTCGTAGACAAATACTCCAAATTCTCTGATAATACCTGCATCTGATGCAAACCAAGTGCTGTACGTTCGATATCCTACTTTTCCACCGAATCGAGCTTCGAGATCTTCGATGAATTTCTTTGCATCGTCTTCCATTGGCTTTCCTCTTCACTATCTTTTTCTTATTTTATCATATATACTCCGGCGATGAAAGGCAATCAGGAAGGTTATGAACGAATACGTAGCGAAGGATTTTGGTAAATTATTGAAGCGCAATGCGCTCCAAATGAGACGGATCATGCTTAAACAACAAACAGATGTTATGCGTGTGTATGATCGTAACTTGATGGATCTTCCTATTTCTGTAGACCTGTATGGTGCTTATGTGCTTATCACAAACAATGAAGAAGATTGGGAGCCTACAGAAAAAGATAAAGAACAAATATGTGATATTACATCCCGTATGCTCTATGTGGAGCCCAGCAATGTGGTGTATACTAGTAAGTGGCAGAGGAACCAAGCCTTAATCTTAATCGTACAAGAAAATGGATTAAAATTTAATGTTGATCTCTCGCAATTTAATAACACTGGATTGGTTCTGAACCGAGCAGTTTTGAGAACAGAGTTGCAGGATATAAGTTTGCATTTGGATGTCCTAATTCTATTTTCAAAAGCAGGCGGATTTAGTGTTGCTGCAGCTGCAGGTGGTGCGAGTAGTGTGACCTCTGTCGATTTTTTATCTAAAAACACACTAAAATGTGAACAGAATCTGGCCGCGAACGGATTTTCAGGGGGTGCGTATCCCTGTGTTTCCCAGGATGCTAGAGAGTATATAAGAAACGCTGTGAAAGAACGGAGGAAGTTCGACCTTATTATTGTCGACCCGCCGAGTTTTTCCAACAGCAGTAAAAAGGAGCATGAGTTTAATGTACAACGTGATTACGTTGAATTCATTGGACTTCTCAACGGATTATTGGTTGATGGTGGAAAACTGTTGTTCTCGACGGATCATAGAAGATTTCGATTCGAAAAAAGCAGACTCCACGGATATGATGTGCGAGAGATTACTAGGGATATCGCGGCCCCCGGTTTCTCCACAAAGAGGCGTTCTCTAAGGAGTTGGATTTTGGAGAAGAAAGAAGATGTAAAAGCATCTCTGAAAGAAGAGGTGCTTGAAGAAGTTCTCACCGAAAAGGTGGAAGAGACTTTAATTGAGGCGATAAAGCCTATGGTTGATTTGCAAAACGAAGATGAAATTATTGAAGATGTAGCCGATTATGAAGGTGATGAGGAAGACGATATTTTTGTTCTAGATTGGGATGAAAGTAAAGCTGTACAACAACCCGACGATGGTAAAAATGCAAAACAAAGACGTTATGAACGGAGGCATCCTGGGGAAACAGCAGCTCCAGTTATGAAAAGTCCCGAAATAGTACGAAACGAGACCAAGGTCACAGAAGACGACCGTCCTCGTGATAGAAAGCCAAGGGGTGACAAACCTTCCTTTGATCGAGATCGCCAGAGAAGTGATCGCCCGTATGACCGTGATCG
>CAZGDR010000067.1:0-6977 GCA_964524755.1 uncultured Spirochaetaceae bacterium | reverse complement strand
ATTGAAAAAGCTGTAACCAAGATTGTTGAATTTATCAATTCGGTAAGATTGCGGTAGTCGCGCAGTAAAAAATATATCGCTACTATTTATAACCATTCTATGTTATTGTATCGTGTTATGGAGAATTTCAAGCATGGCAAGTAGAATGGCTATTCAAAATGCTTCTATCATTACCCCATACCAGATAGTTGATGGAGAGGCACATCTCCAGGACGAAAAAATCTTAAAAATAACACCACGAAGAAGTTCCGTAGAGAAGAATTGTAGTATTTTTAGCTGTAAATTTCGGTACATTGCCCCAAGTTTTATTGAATTACACCTGCATGGGGCAGGTGACGCAGACTCCATGTACGGAACTCCTGAAGCGGTCATAACAACTGCTCGCAAACACCTTTCACATGGTACAACCTCTCTTATGCCAACCACTTTGACCGGTACCATGGACAATGTTAATCGAAGCCTAGAAGCCTACACGGAAGCTTCTTTTGCTCCCCCTATGCCCAGCTTTTCAGGCATGCATCTTGAGGATCCCTACTTTTCAATGGCGCAACGGGGAGCACAAGATCCTCGACCCATCTCTCTTTTGAAACTGATTCACAAAGTTAAAGGGACGGCTCATATGTGTTTGATTTCAGATTCCCTTGGCGCGGCTGGTTTAGGAGAGGATGAATTCTTACGCGGAGGGCTCGACTCTAGTCAAACGACCATAGTGGAAGATGGTGTGGCGAAACTTCCCGATCGAAGCGCCTTTGCCGCAGGTGATCAATTAATTCAAACGATGCACAAAGATGTTGGTATACCTTTAGAGGATGGAGTGCGGATGATGTCGATTAACCCTGCCCGTATTGTGAGATTCGTTGCTAGAAAGGGGGAAATTGCACCTAGTTTTGTTGCAGATTTCGTCATCTTTAATCAAGATATTGTTACAGACATGTTTTTGTAGCAGGGGAAATAATTCCTTAAGGGAGTTCTCATAGATGCTATCGTTATTGAGTTCGATTCATGACCAGACTACTCATAGGATAAAAGATGCCAATAAAGCTCGTGTTTATCAAGAAATATGTCTTTCGCCAGGGATTACAAGAAAGGCTATTGGTCATAATTTAAAGATGCGTCCTACCTCAGTTTCCAATATGGTTGCTGAGTTACTGACCCAACAGATGGTGTATGAGGGAAATCAGCAAAATCATGGGGGGAAGGGGCGTCCTGAAATAATGCTCTACATGAATTCAAATGTTTTAGTGTGTATAGCTGTCTACGTCGACTCAAAACACTTGCGGGCAGTGCTACTTAATATTGAGAGTGAGATTTTGCTTGAAAACTCAATCGATGTCTCGACCACCATGAAAAATAAAGATTTTATGCAAACTCTCATAACTTTAATTGAACCCTTACAGGTAGGAAAGCCTGCAGACTCTTCTCTGGTGGGTGTAGGACTCTCCTTTTTTGGTAATTTTAATAAAATTCACCAAGAACTTATTTTTTCAGTTCGCTGGCCAAACATTAAAAATTTCTATTTTAATGAATTATCAGAGCGCATAGGAAGTGAAGTCTTGATTTCGACCAGCCTAGAGGCAAAGTTGGCTCACCTGTTACTTCAGGAGCCTAGTTATGGAAAAGGAGGGACTCTGCTGTATCATTGGGGGTATGGCATTGGAGCTACATATGCAATGAATGGTAATTTATTGGAATCGACTCCCGGCTATATCATGGAAGCGGGGCATATTGCCACTGATATACGCAATGAGAAAGTTTGCCGTTGTGGTAACGTTGGTTGCATAGAAACAGAAGCGGCGATGTGGGCTCTTTTACCAGAACTGAGCAAGACATATCCAAAAATTCCGGAAAATGAGAATGAGTTTTGTTCATTTTTTCTTAAACATCACTTGAGCAGTGATCCCATCGTTAAACGAGCTTCCCGTGTTGTTGCCCACAACCTCGCCATGCTATATCAGATACTGCATCCAGAAAGGATAATTTTACTGAGTCCTTTTTTAATGGACAAAGATGTTTTTAACTTGGTTAAACAACAATTTTTTACTAAAACTCCTCTACATACACATGACGATGCTCGCTTTATAATCTTACCACCGGAGTTCCGTGGGGAGATTTATGGAAGCACATATCCCCTCTTTAAGCAAAGGCTACAAAAAGAATTGACTGTTCGCCACTGAATTTCCTTGACGGCAACCATATCGTCGACTATATAATAACACGTAACATTATTAAATGTTAGTAAAGCCATGGATGTCAATTAAGGAGGTCGTGTTATGGCACGAAAAGCATGTCTAGTCATGTTAGTGGTGTTGCTCGTCATGCAAATGGGATTTGCAGGCGGACAAACTGAAGGAGCAGCAGTTGAAGAACTCTCTATCTGGTGTGGTTACCCAGAGATGGAGCCTTTTTACAAACATGCTGCAGCGGAGTATAATAAACTTCATCCCAATGTGAAGTTTAATATTGTAACTCACCCTCTACGTGAGTTTGAACAAAAATTGTCAGCTACAATTCCCTCAAAAACAGCAGCCGACATAATCGATGTTTCAGTATATGCCAACCAAAAATTTATTGAAGCAGGGTTTATACCGAAGATGCCAGCGAAAGTTAGTGAGTTTATAAACGCTAGTAATCGTTTTAGTCCTTTTGCTAAAAAGAATAATACTTGGAACGGAGATATCTACGGAGTTCCCTTTTTCCAAGGACGGACAGCATTATTTTATAACACTGACATGTTTGCTGAAGCTGGACTTTCCGGTCCGCCCAAAACAATGGATGAAATGTATGCGTATGCCAAGAAATTGGCTAAGTACGATGCAGCTGGAAACCTTACCAGGGCTGGTCACAGTCTGAGGATTTCAGGTCAGGGCTCCGGCGTTGCCGAGAAGTTTTGGTTTGTTCTCTATCCCATGGGGGGAACTATCATAGAAGAGGGGAAGACCCCAGGCACATACCATGCTGGTTATGATAATGCAGCTGGTCGAAAAGCTCTTAAATATTATATTGATGCTGTTCACAAAGACAATTGGGATGACCACAGAATTAAACACGACGCTGAAGCTTTCCAATTAGAACAAGCTGCTATGTTCTTCCGCGAATCTTGGGTAATCGGCGACACAGCCGCTAAAGCACCTAATTTGAAGTATGATACAGCGTTAGTTCCTTCTGATGCACGGTGGGGTAGAATTACCAATATTCAAAGTCTTTATGTGACGAACGCCGCAAAAAATCCTGATCTTGCTTGGGATTTTATCATGTTCATGGTCAATGAAGATAATCAACGTTGGTTGTTAGATAATGTTGGTTGGTTGCCAGCCAGAAATGACATTTATCTTGATGACATCATTGAGAAGCATCCACAGTTTGAAGCATTTGTAGCTTCTCCAGACGGATATGAAGAATTCGGTTATATCCCTATTGCCGCATTTGATGAACTTATGACCCGCTTTGCTGAACGACTCGTAACTGCTTTCCTCGATAAATCATTAGTTAATAATCCTGCAGGAATAGCAAAAGTAATGGCAGATTCAGCGAAAGAGACCAATCAAATCTTGCAACGATACAATATGTACAGTGAGTAAAATCCTGTGAGTTCGTGAATTTGTTTGAACATCTAAAAATATCGGGGAGCAGTTGCTCCCCGGTTATGTGGAAAAGGTAATATTTTATGAAAAAAACACTCTCCGACCAACAGGTGAAACGGACGAAACTTAGTGAAACAGAGTTCAAAAAGCGGCTTTTTGCTTATACTGCTATTTTACCGGTTATCCTAATTTTTGGATTTGTTCGGATCGTCCCGATTTTTCAAAACTTCATCTACAGCTTTTTTGAATCGGTGATTGGCAATCCGCTCCAGAAATTTATTGGACTGAAAAATTTTAACGATCTATTTCAGGATGACCTCTTTGTTATCTCATTGCGCAATACGACTTATTTTGCTGTATTTGTTACATTGTTTAGTGTGATTTTTGCGATAGTATTGGCAGCTCTCCTTTCCAATCGTTCTAGATTGGGAGGCATGTATGAAACTATCTATTTCCTACCTGTTATTACCCCTATGGTTCCAGTAGCAGTAGTATGGAAATGGATCTATGATCCTACGTATGGATTGCTAAACTATGTCCTTTCTTGGTTTGGAATTGCTCCAGTTGGTTGGCTGGTTTTCCCTAATACGGCTATGGTGGCAATTATTATAATGAGCGTGTGGAAGATAGTTGGTTACAATATGATTATCTTCCTCGTCGGTATCCGTGATATCCCCGAGTCCTTTCTTGAGGCCGCCCGCATAGACGGTGCCAGTACTCTCCAAGTATTCTGGCGAATCATTATGCCATTATTACGGCCGATTTTGCTCTTTATCTTAGTTATTTCGACCATTAACTCGTATAACGTTTTTACGCAGGTCTTCATTATGACCAGTGGGCCACAAGGGGCGCCAGGTAACGCTGTGCGTACTATTGTATTTGATATATACGAGAATGCCTTTAGATACTTTAGGACCGGCTACGCGGCTGCAGAGGCTGTAATCTTATTCTTGATCATATTAGCGCTTACCCTAGTACAGTTTGGTATTTCAGGGAATAAAGAACGTAAAGAGAAACGGAAATTACTGCGCTTAGGGGGGATAAAATGAAAAACTTTGCTGGAAAACCTGCTAATATTGCGAAACATATTTTCCTTCTAGCCGGGGCTGTAATCATGGTCCTTCCGTTTGTCTGGATGCTCTCTACTTCGTTAAAACCACCCCATGAAGTACTTAGTTGGCCGCCACAATTAATTCCCAAAACAGTAACCTTACAAAACTATGTTACAGTTTTTCAGACAGCTCCTTTTGGTCGCTTCTTTATCAACAGTATGCTTATGGCTTCGGTTTCTACCCTGAGCATTCTTGTCACATCTTCAATCGCTGGGTATGTTTTTGCTAAATTCGACTTCCCTCTTAAGAAGGTTTTATTCATTTTAACCCTTTCCACAGCGATGGTGCCATTAGAAGTCTATATGATTCCTCTCTATATGAGCATGGTTCAATTAGGATGGGTCAATAAGTTTGTGGGTTTAGTTGCTCCTTATTTGATCATGAGCTATGGAATTTTCTTTATGCGGCAAAATGTAATGGCCTCTATTCCTGATGAATTACTGGATGCCGCAAGGATAGATGGAGCCTCAGAATGGAAAATCTTTATCCAGATAGTTTTCCCTATGCTAAGTGGTCCAGTAGGAGCAATCTCTATTTTTGCTTTCCAACAAACATGGGCAGCCTTCATTTGGCCACTTATTATTACCAGTAGTCGTGATCTTTGGACTATGGAGTTAGGACTTGGTATGTTCCAATACCGATTTACCGTTGATTTGGGACCGATTAACGCTGGTTCCATGCTATCGATTATTCCGGTGTTGATTATGTTCTTAATAATGCGAAAAAAGATTGTTCAAGGCATTACTCTTACGGGAATGAAAGGGTAGTTCTGTGAGAAAAGTTGACTGGCAGGTGAGTATTGGCTTTTCTCCGAGACAGGCCATCGATGCCTCTCCTGAGCGGGTGTTCTCAATGGTGAGTTCTCATACTATTACCCATCTGTTTTTACATAACCTCAAGGGACTCTGGTATGATCCCTTGGAGGGTAATGAAGAGTTGTTACGCCAGTATCCTGCTCCAATCTCATTTGAAAAAATGGGGGAGACGGATGATCCCGTTATCTTCCCTGTTTGCACCGTAAATCCTCTAGAAGGAATTGATCGAGCTACACAGGTAGTCAGTGCTGGTTTAGAAAAAGGAGTAAAATTTTGGCGTTTATATCCCCAAGAGCAGCAATGGACTGTGACGCATCCCGTATGTACGAAAATATTACAGTGGCTGCATAAAGAACGTTGCGTATTACTTCTTGATGCTTCTCCTTCTGATGTTGAGATGGTAGCAACTCTATTCGCAGGAGGGCTCCCGATAGTAACCAGTTTCCACTACTATGATAGTGCTGATTGGCTACTGAGGTTTCAGCACTCTTCTAGGATCTTTGTAACCACCCGCAATTTGCATGGACCGGGGACTATTGCCCACGCCTTACCCGACTTTAGTGAGAGGTTAGTCTATTGTTCAGGAGCTCCGTTTGGCTCTCCAGCTTCGTCAGCTCTGTTAGTTGAAGATGTGGATTTACAACAACAGATTTTTGAAACGAATTCTAAACGTCTTATCAGGAGCGTCTACCGTGATTATTGACGTACATGGACATGTAGGGCATTGGTCTTTTCCTGTGACTGAAATGTCTAGTCAAGATTTAGTGTCTCAGATGGACCGTTATGGGATAGATATCACTTTTGTCTCTTCAAGTTTAGCTGTACGGTATGACTTTAAAGCAGGAAACGCACAACTAGCTAAGGATCTAAAGAAACATCCCCGTCTCAAGGGGTACGTTACCGTTAATCTTAACTATCCTGATGAATCTATCCATGAAATTACCCACTATATGGGAAGTAACTTCATGGGGGTGAAAATCCATCCTATGTTAAGTCGTCGACGCTTAGATTCTCTTGCCGGTTTGAAAATTGCGGAAGCAATAGCCCGCATGGATGTTCCCATTCTTATACATACCTACGGTTCAGAGCTTGAGACTCCCAAACAAGTGTTAGAAGTGGTAAAGCATTTTCCACAGATCAAAATCATCTTAGCCCATACTGGTGGCTTTGATTGGCACTTAGGAATGGATATTGCTGGTGCCAGCGATACTATTTATGCTGAGCTGTGTAGTAGTTGCACAAGTGCGGATAAAGTATTGCAATTGATTAAAGCCTTTGGTAAAGAAAGAGTTCTCTTTGGTACTGATACCACCCTTTTCCATCCAGGCTATGCTCTAGGGATGGTGGCCGATGCAAACCTTGACACACAGACCCTGCGGTTAGTTATGGGAACAAATGCCCAAAAACTTTTCCAGCTTTCTTGATAAGGATACTATATGGACAATCAAAAACAACCACCCCTTTTTAAT
>CAZGDR010000066.1:0-7167 GCA_964524755.1 uncultured Spirochaetaceae bacterium | reverse complement strand
GTGAGCAAGGAAAAGATTGTCAAGCGTTGGACAATAGTTATCCCCCTATCACCTCACAAAACCTTCTTTATCGGCCCTTAGCTAATCTGAAGTATTCTCCTTCTCAAGTAACTTGTTATAAGATCTATCAATAAGAGTAGCACCAAGGGGCGCTGTGACAATAATTGAGAGTACCGCAGTGGTAAGTACAATGTTTCCACATGCTAAGCCCATGGCTAAGGGGATACCGCCAATAGCCGCCTGTACAGTTGCTTTAGGGGTATATGCAAAGGCAGTAAAGAGTCTTTCCTTACGATTAAGATTTGTTTTTACTAGAGAGAGAAACACTCCAGTTATACGAAATAGCAATCCAATAACAATGAGAAGGAACACCAGTAATCCCGCTTGTAAAGCATAGCTGAGGTCAAGGGAAGCTCCCACCAACACAAATAAAAGAACTTCTGCTCCAAACCATAATTTCGAAAACTTTTTAGAAAGGCGTTTTGAAACCACATATTTTTTTTGTTGCAAAGCAGCACCGAGTGCCAGAACAGCGAGAAGTCCGGAAAATCCAATTATCCCTGTAAAACTCTGTTCTATTGTGACCAGTAAAAAAGAAACTGAAAGGATGATGACCACTTTTCCTGTATCTCGCATATGCACTTTTGTAAATAAGAAAGATAGAGTAAGTCCTGCGAAAACCCCTCCCAGCAGTCCAAAAATGATAGAGGTCGGGATCGAAAGAAAGCTCAAAGGTGCCAGAGTTCCTTTTTGAGCAAGTCCTATAAAAGCAACAAATAGGACAATAACAAACACATCATCTACCGAGGCACCAGCCATAATCATTTGTGGAATATTCTTATTTTTCCCGTATCCCCGTTCCATCAAATTTAACATTCTCGGTACAACTACGGCCGGAGAGACCGCTGCAACAGCTGTTCCAATAATTAAAGCTTCCAAAAGGGAAGTCCCGAAGAAGAGAGGCGCTAATATAACAACTGCAATAATTTCAAAACAAGCAGGGACAAAGCACAGCAACAAAGCAGGGCGACCAACCTTTTTCAGATCTTCTATATCAAGATTCAGACCTGCTCTAGCTAAAATAATAATAAGAGCGATTTGCCTAAGTTCAGTAGATAGATTCAAAATTGCCGAATCAAGCAAATTCAATGTATACGGGCCTAACAACATACCCGTTATGAGCATCCCTATAAAATTTGGGAGCTTAAGTTTCCCAGAAATCTTTCCTAGAGCCATACCACAAAGAAACACCAAGGCAAGTGACAACAGCATGATTACGTCCTCCCATTTTCCTGCCAACAAGGGAAATCTAATGTAATGTATAGAAGTCATCAGCACGGAAGGCGGTTTAGATTTTAATCATGGGAGAACTTCATTCCCAAAAAGCATTGTAATGTATGTAGTTGTATAATTCAACATCAGCTAGCACAAAATAGTTACAGCGTCCACCGCACTCCTGTATGAAGTGCTAAATCGTCATTCGCTAATCCTATCATTGTCATACCATACTATAACTGGATTAAGAAAAGTGAGCATGTGATACATAAAAAAAGCCGCGGAAGAAATGATCCGACCGCGACTGTTATAAACTGAGATGTTTCTTAGAAGATTAAATTCATCACAAATAGTGTCACAGCACCAACTATTGAAAGAGCTAAAACAGCTCCAAACCAGTGCCAGAACATCTCCTTTATATCTGTCAGCCCTGTAGTTCGGTTTACAACCCAGAAATAACTATCATGTAAGTTTGTAATCCCAATCGAACCGATACAACAGGCAAGTCCTGCCATATAGGGGTTAACACTTGCCATTGTTAAAAGAATCGGTGCTGTTATTGATCCAGCGGTTAGCATACCAACCGTTGCTGATCCAGTTACAATTCTCAACAAGAAAGCCATTAAATACGGTAGCACGATTCCAGGGATACTGGCACGAACTAATAAATCAGCAATTTGTTCACCGGCTCCAGTAGCTTTTAAGACAGCACCAAGTGCTCCACCAGCTCCAGTTACAAAAACGATAATACCAGCCTGTTTAATTGAGTCATCCAGCGTTGCTACAACTTCTTTGCGGTCTATTTTTCCGGCGAGACCATAAATCGCAATTAGTACACCAAGACCAACTGCAACTACAGGGTTTCCCACAGTAGCAACAAATGTTTTAAATCCTCCACTAAACCCTAACATGTTGCCAACGGTGTTCAATAAAATTAACACAATTGGGATAAGAATTGGAGCAAACGAAATGAATGTACCAGGAAGATGTTCTCCACTGATATCTTGGGTTACAGCAAGCTCTTCTGCAGTATAAGGACGATCGATAAGAATTGCAGAATCGTCAGGATGGGGAAGTTTGAAAATTTTCTTCCCGACCCATTTAGCATATGCGAGACCACCTAATGATAGTGGTATAGCCGCTAGAAGGCTATACAACATAAAGATCCCGATATCTAAACCAAAGAATGCTGTAATAGCAAGTGGCCCTGGAGTTGGAGGTACCAGAGAGTGAGTTACCAACAATGCTGTTCCTAGAGCACAGCTAATGGTAATCAAACTCTTTCCAGTATTTCTTGAGAGGGATTTTGCCAGAGGGGATAGAACAACAAACGCAGAGTCACAGAATACAGGAATCGAGACGATAAATCCTGTAATCATCATTGCTATATCTTCCTTTCCTTTTCCCAACATTCTAATGAAGGTTAGAGCCATCCGTTTGGCAGCTCCGCTTACTTCAAAAATAGCTCCCATCATAACACCAAAACCAATAATGATTCCAATACTACCTAATGTTCCGCCAAATCCGCTAGTTATTGCAGAAAGGACATTAGCAGGAGGAAGCCCAGAAACAAGACCAGCGGCTAGAGCGCCGATAATCATTGCTAAAAAAACGTGTACTTTTGTTCTTGTTACTAGCAACAAAATTAAACCTATTGCTACAACAAGACCAATGACCACTCGTACTACATTAGCATCAGCCATATTTTAACTCTCCTTTTTATTGATTATAAGTTCATACCAAACTTATAAGTTAAATCCTTTTTGTTATAAGTGTATTAAATGACTGGCCCAAGACAATAGAAATCCATAGACTTGGTATACTTAATAGATTCACCTTTAGTTGTTTCACCCGAAGCAACACGAAGCATCATTTCGAAAACCTCTTCGCCAACCTCTTCAATCGATTTTTCTCCTGTTACAACTAGCCCCGCATTGATATCCATATCTCTATCCATACGTTCATAGGTAACTGGATTGCCACAAATCTTAATAACTGGTACTACCGGAAATCCTTGGGGGGCTCCTCTTCCGGTCGAAAAAAGGATTATATCGGCTCCACCAACAGCCATTCCAGCCAACAACTCGATTTCGCGTCCAGGAGAATCTTTTATCCACAGACCTTTGCCTGTAGGAATTTCAGTATAATCGATTACTCCTTCAATCGTTTTTGTACCAGATTTAACGATAGCTCCCAGTGATTTTTCTTCAATGGTACTTAAACCACCCTCAATATTTCCTGGTGTAGGTTGACCTTTACGCATGTCTACGCCAATGGCTTTGACACGATCTTCCATTTCTGTAACTATTCTTTGAATCTCCGAGGCGACATGACTATTCTTCGCTCTTCTTTGCAGAATATGTTCAGCACCTATGAATTCGGTCGTTTCGCCAAAAATTACCGTCCCGCCCAAATCAACAATTTTATCAGAGACATACCCAATTACGGGATTAGAAGCAACTCCAGACGTGGCATCAGATGCTCCACATTTAATCCCCATCACAAAGGAGGAGATATCAACTTCTGTTCTCTGTTGGGATGAAATCTGCATAACTAAACTTTGTGCTTTGTCGATACCAGCCTGAATTGAAGCACTGGTTCCACCAAGTTCTTGAATATTGATTCTTTCCACCGGCTTACCAGTTGCTCTCAAAGCCGCTTCTAACCGATTGGTATCTACCCCTTCACATCCTAAACTGACGATAAGAGAGGCCCCCACATTGGGGTTTTCTCCAATTTTAATGAGACAATCAGTAATTCTCTCTAAATCTGGAGGAGTCTGACAACAACCCTGATGGTGAATAATCCCTTCAGTCATCACTGTGTTATGGACAATACTTTCAACTACTTCATTTGCACACACCACGGAGGGAATAATTGCTACATGGTTTCTTACACCAACATTTCCATCTGGTCGAACATATCCTTTATAGGTATAGGTCTTCTTTTTACTCATTCTCGTGCTCCTCCTTCTTATTTCCAGTCACCACGGCCACGAATACTATCAATATTATGGATGTGCACATGTTCTCCAACCAAAATTTCTTTCGTAGCTATACCAATCTCTTCTCCATATTTCGTTACTTCTTCCTTCACTGAAATAGACTGCAGAGCTAACTTATGTCCATAAGGGATATCGTTGACCACTTTCACTTCAAAAGAATCGCCACTTTTATCCATAACGATCACATTACTGCCTGCTTTGGCAGTCCCAAATAGCGTTGCTACATTATCTTTATCATGATTTTTAATAGCTTTAACTGGCTCACTCATTCTCATTTCTCCTTATAATTACACTCACGCCATCCGGAATAACGGTAATTTTAGCCGCTTCTCCCGTAATTTTTCGCGCTTCATGTAAAGCGTCTTCTATTGTTTCTGCGTAGATAAAATTCATCGATTCAACAATTTTTCTATCAATACCACGAGTAACTAAAATGATATGATGTTTTTGTAAAGCCTCGGCGAATCTTTGGACACACCACTGTTCCGAAATCGTCTCCTCGGGAGGTGTTTCAAGAATCCTTTTTAATAAAACCTGAGGACTTCCTTCCTGCATCATACGTCCAAAGTTCTCTCCACCCAAACCATCTCTACATGCTGCGGCCAAAATTATGACTCCATCTTTTTCAACACAGGCGAGAGCAGCATCTAGTCCCTTTGGACACTGATAGAGATTTTGATCTAATGGATATCCACCATTCGTAGTAACCACAATCTTAGCTGGAATTGCATCTACCCCACTTTGTTCTAGTAATTTTGCGCAGCCTGCCTGATGAGCTAAGTCATAATCACCTGAATAAGCAGCAGTGATCCTTTTCTCATCATCGAGAAGAACATTGAAAATAAACGCTAAGTTGGCTAGTTTTGCGGCTACAAACATATCTTCATGAATGGGATTGCCGTCTAAGACCCCAGTTGCAGAAAGAGGGTGTTGAATAGCTTTTGCACTATGGTTGATATTTACACAAACACGGGAAGCAATGCCAGGAAGAACACTTTTCCTTCCTCCTGAAAAACCTGCAAAAAAATGGGGCTCTATGAAACCCTCAGCAACTAGTAAATCCGCATCAATGGCTATTTTATTGATTTCGCATTTACTGCCAGAAGGTAATTGACCCAAGTTATAAAAACTATTCTCATCAAAAGCGTCATGGTTTACCAAACGCTCATTTTTACTAATTTGAGTGCCAAACTTCTCTACCTTCTCTGCTTCAGTCATACCACGATGCAGTCCTGTAGCAACTAGAATCGTTATTTTTGCTTCAGGACTGCCTAAACGAATCTCCTCAAGGAGATGAGGGAGAGTTTTTTTGCTTGGAACTGGACGTGTATGATCACTTGTTATGATAACAATGTTCTTCTTTCCCTCGGCCAATGTACTGAGTCTAGGCGTTCCAATAGGATGATGAAGAGCATTCAGAATGATCTCTTGCTCAGATTTTTCCACTGTGGAAGCTGACCCGGGCGGCGTCAAAATACCAGCAATGTGTTCAGATGGGATATCAAGGGTAATCTTTTCGGTATCGTATGGGAGAATAACTGTCTGATACACTAGGGAACTCCTGTGTTATGAATTATGTATACATTATACAACACGAAAAGCACCTGTCAATCATATTTTTAGTGATATATTAAAAATTGCACACCTGTGTAAGTGAAATAAAAGAGGTTTTCTGCCTAAACAGTATTAAAGTTACTCGTAAACATCCTGCTTTTTAAGGTGCTTAATTATTTCTTCTTTAGCCAAAGAAAGATGTTTCTGGCATATAGCGGTCGCTTTATCACAATTTTTAGCAATAATTTCATCAATAATACTTATATGTTCCGTGACAGATTCAGTAAATCGTTTTGTACTGGATAAAGAAAAAATCCTGAAGGGATTTATTAACATAGAAACTTTTTGGAGAGATTCAAAGATTACCCTGTTGTCAGAAGTTGCAATCAGATACTCATGAAATTTTGTATCAATTTCAATATATTCTTTCATATTTTCTATCTGGCTATTTGCGAGAAGCTGTTTTTTGAACTCCTCTAATTGGTTTATAATCTCTTCGTCTAAACGTTCTATCGTCTTTTCAATAGCATATTTTTCGATGACAAGGCGAAATTCATAGGCATCGAGAATGTCTTTTTTCGAAAACTCACGGACCCAGACATGTTTATTGGGAGTGCTAATTAAAAGTCCCTCACCGATAAGTTTATTTATAGCACTTCGGACAGGTGATCGACTAACATGCAAGTCTTTTGCAATCTCAAGTTCTTGTATTCTCTGGCCTGGTTGCAGCGAACCATTTACTATATTTTCTTTAAGTACATCATATATTTGATCGTACATTGTAGCCATAATGCGTTTATTCTTTAACTCCATAGCAATTTGCACTCCCCGAAAATAAGATAGTTTAAAACAAGCTCTCTGACAAGTTAAAGTTATTATCTGAAAAAATAGCCTCATTGGGAAGTAATATTACCTAAATGAAAATTACAAGGTGATTTTCTATCAGATAATAATCAATGAAAGGGTTACAGAGTCCACCGCACTCCTGTATGAATTGCAGAGGCCATCCCATTGAGCGGTATAGAAGCTGAGATATCGAGAATAAATTCTAAGATTTGGCCTCCAATTCCAAAGGTCATCGTACCATCTCCATGTAGCGTAAATAGAGGAGAATCTAACGGCCTGTTTTCTCGGTACCCTCCACGAAGAGCAATCCACAAATTACTTAAAAATTGCACTTTACCCTCTAACCCTACTCGCAACGAGCGGTTATTGGTATCGCCCAGGTCGGTTAAGTCAAATGCTGCATTGAAGACAACACGATTTAATTCATTATTTTTATCATACTCTGGGGACGTAAAAGCTAAGCCAACCGCTGAACTAGTGAATAGGTC
>CAZGDR010000065.1:6087-8371 GCA_964524755.1 uncultured Spirochaetaceae bacterium | reverse complement strand
TAACATGTAATTACCGGTTAGGAGTATTTGGCTTTTTCGATTTTTCTCTTCTTGATGAACGTTGTACTAGTAACAACGGATTGCGCGATGTACTTTTAGCCTTAGAGTGGGTACAGGATCATATTGCATCTTTTGGAGGAGATCCCAACCTAGTAACCGTTGCCGGTCAATCTGCTGGGGGAACAATGGTTTCAGCCCTCATGACAAACCCGCAAGCTAAAAATTTGTTCCACCGAGGAATCATGATGAGTGGGGGACCAACCCAACTCCAATCTTTTGCTGCGTGTGCTGAGAAATCTGCAAGTTTCCTCTCCATGTTACAAGTTAAAACGGCGAAAGAATTATTCGCTCTCGATTTTGATACAATCATCACAGCCCAACAACGATTTATAAAGAGAGAGGGGATGGGAGCTGCCACTTTCCGTATCAGTGTTGATGGAACATTGGTTCCCCAATTCCCTATTGTTGCAGCTCTACATGGAAAAACCGCACCCATTCCACTTTTAATTGGGACAACAAAAGAGGAGATGGGATTTATGGCAATTAAGCCTTTAGCACGGTTGATTGATGTGGGTAAGATTGTGCGTAAGGGTTTACAACTGGAACAACCGGAGACCCGTGAACAGTTATTGGAGACCTATACCGAACTATATGGAGAAAATAAAGGTATTCCCATGCTGTATACAGATCTCCTTTTTCGTATCTCCAGTATCTGGTTAGCTCAGGCGCACTACCAAGCCTGGATGTATAGGTTTGACTTTGAGACAAAAATCTTGCAAATGCAGGGTCTCCATGCGATCCACTCAACAGACCTCCCCTATGTTTTTGGGAATTTTAAAACAGTGATGGCGCGTCCTCTGTTTTTGCTTACTACCGACATGGCCCCAGTCTATGCCATCGCACAGGAAATTCAATCAGACATAGTCTTCTTTATGCGGAGAGGGACCTTGCCATGGGCTTCCTGTAGTGCTGGAAAAGCTGAAGGTAGGTGTTACAAAATTCCCCCAAGTGTAGAACCGATGGTTCATGCAAACCTTATACCTCTCTATACTCAAACTCGTTATTATTCAGCAAGTCATCGAGGTATAGGGTAGAGAACACATAAGAATTAAAATTGAGCTAAAAGAGTCGTTAATTAATCTTCTACACCTTTTAATTTAAGTGGAATTTTTGCTATAGTCATAATCATGAATTTTAAGAGAACAACCACTTTTATTATAACAATATGCTTGTTTATGTTATTAGCAATTTCTTGTAGCACAACATCACGTTTGGAGAAGTTAGCTTCTGAGTCATGGGAATTTACCGACTTTATGGCTACCCATGGTGTGCCCAGTTTTACTTCGACTCTCCCTGTCTATTATAATACAGGTGCTGAATGGAATACCCGTTCCTTAGAGCTCATCGAAAATGCACAAGATTATATTTTAGTCTGTACCTTCCTGGGAGTAACACATGCTTCTACTGATCCTGTATGGCAGGCTTTAGCCAAAAAAGCAGCTGAAGGTGTCAGAGTCTATGTTTTAATTGACTCCTCCTCAAATTTTCAGTTAGTTCCCTTTACTGATGAACTTATTCAAGCCGCTTATATGTCCTTGCGTAAATTAGGAATCGAATTTGCAGAATATAATTCTCTTTCACTGAGCAACCTCTTCTTCCCGTTCCATCTGTTCGATAGAAACCATCAAAAGTATTGGGTTATAGATGGTGAACTGCTGGCGGTAGGGGGAGTAAACGTTAACCATACCTCAATTGCGTGGCCGCCTGGAATTGGGAATATCGACTCTATGGCAGAAGTTGTCTCACCAGGGGCCCTTCAAGCCGTCGTGGAAACGTTCATTGATACTTGGAACAACTACTCGCCTAGACACCTTAAACCATCTGACTTTGTTGTGAGAGATACGATCTCTCCAGCAGCTGAGACTACCCAGCTTTGGCTACTTGACCATTACTGGCCTTCCAAGTCCAAAGTTTCAACTATGTTTGATGCCTTTAGCCTCTATGCCGAAGATGAGCTCTGGCTTATTCAAGGTTATACCTATGTTACTCCAGCTCTGTTAGATCGTCTTAGGTATGCGGTAAAGCGGGGGGTAACAGTTAATGTGATGTTGTCAGAATATTCAACACAGGAAAAATATGAGGTAGCCTCACGTTATGGAATCCTTGATCTTCTTGATGCAGGGGTCAACGTATACATGTATAACTCACCCGATGAAGCTTTTCTCCATCTAAAACTGATGGTAGCCGATGGTAAACTAGTTACCATAGGGAGTGCTAATTATAA
>CAZGDR010000065.1:0-5987 GCA_964524755.1 uncultured Spirochaetaceae bacterium | reverse complement strand
TCAATTGCAACTACTGAATATCTTTCAATTGATCTTAACCTGAGACCTTTTCTCTTGGGACCCTCTCTACAAGGTGGCCTAGCAATGAGTGCAGGTGAACATCTTCTAGCTTCAGTTGGTGCAGATATTCCCCTTTTTAGATTGCAGAAGCATCCCTTTGCATCCCTGTTTCGCCGTCATAGTGCTTATGCACCAACGGTGGGCGTTTCAATGATCTTTGATCTGCGGGCAACAGAATTTGTCGCTGCTACGGTGACACTTCAACCGCTCATGTTTGATTTCAGTGATAAGCAAATTGGCATTCTCGGTGCCCGAGTTCTATGGGATAGAGAAAAAGAGACTTGGGGTTGGGGTATACGGTTATTCGAAATTTCTCATTATTTGTGGTAAAGGAGGGGTCATGAAGAAGTGTTTTGTACTTGTTATATGTGTTCTTTGCATGAGTAGCCTTCCAGCTACAGAACTAGGGATCTCGCTAGGAATTTGGAACCTTCCACGCCAAAATGATATTGTGCAAAATGGCACCTTTGTCCAAACTGGCTTAGTATTAGAGATGGCTCCGGCATGGGAGGTTGAGGCATTTATCATCACAGAAGCAACACCACACCCTACAAATCAACTTCTAGGGGGATTTGCGCTCACCTATGCTCTGGTGGGTCCCGTTTATGTCGAGCCAGATGTTGTACCTTCATATCTAAATATGTATTTGAGTCTAGGGTTTATGGGTAAGCTTGATTCTTCTTGCTCTTCATATGGTCCCTTTATCCGTATTTCCCCACTTGCGATTGGTGGGCCCCGTTTTTTATTACGTGAACGTTCAATCAATCTTAGTGCTTTTTACAATATTCCCAAAAATTCTGTGACTATTTTCTGGAATGTATTTCTGCTCGATTTTTTTCTGTGAAACTTTTTTTTATGACCCATGCTAATATGATTTTCAGTTTGTTTTACATGTAACGGGCAATTTTATAAGAAAAATTACTAAAGAATAGTCCGATTTCCGCTAATCAAGAACAAAGACTCACTTCCCGAAAAAGATAATAATTCCTTGCGTGGTAGTATAATGTCGTGTATTATGGAGCAAGGAGGGCGGAATGGTCAGAATTACAACACTCATCGATAACCATGCCTTGCCCGAGAGTAACTTAGAGGCTGAACATGGATTTTCTTGTTTTATAGAAATTGGTCACATTCGAGTTCTTTTTGACACTGGTTGTGGAGCCGCATTTATTCGCAATGCAGATAAGCTTGGAGTGGATCTCTCAGACTTAGACCACCTGGTTATTAGTCATGGTCATTATGATCACGGGGGAGGGGTTGTTCCTCTCTTAGAGACATATTCATATTCTGCACTACCTCTTTGGACTGGAAGTGGGTTTGAGAAGAAAAAATATGCTAAAGATCCTGGCGGATTACGCCCCAATGGATTAAAGATTAACAACGAACTTGTTAATAAACATCAGTTAATGTGGCGGACAGTCTGTACAGATACAGTTATGATCCATCCGGGTATATGGCTCGTTTCTGAGTTCGCACCTATTCATCCTATAGAACAACCCAATCCACGTTTCCTGATTGAAGAAGGAGAGGGCAAACAAATAGATACCTTTATTGATGAAGTAATAATGGTCATAGATGCTCCACCTGGTTTGATTGTCATTGTGGGGTGTTCACACCCAGGGATCCTAAATATTATTGATACGGTTGCTGTCCGCTTTTCACGTCCGATTCATGCTTTGTTTGGTGGTATCCACCTTTTTGATGTATCAAATGAAAGACGTGAAATAGTAGTGCAAGAGCTCATTGAGCGTTCTATTCCATTATTGGGAGTTTCACATTGCACGGGGGATAAAGCTAGTAAGATGTTACAAGAATGTTGTTCGGGATATTTCGCTAATTATGCGGGTAAAGTTACCTCTATTAGCTAATTTAAATCACTAGTTCAACATACATGCCAGTGGCCTCTATAATAATAAATCAGGCTCTATTGTGTGGTATTCTGCACAATCAAGAAGTTTTTATTATAAGAGCATGGAAAAAGGAAAAATCTCACCAGAGGTATCAGTTATGACCTTGCATTCCTTGACTGGTAAAGCAATTTATTGAACTCAGGTCCTGGGCATGATTGTTTGACGATTAATGAGAGATGCCGTATTATGCAGAGGTGATAGAGTTCATCTCTAACTCTACCTAGAAGGTGGGGGAGAAGGGTAGCCTTTAATGAATACGGAGGTGTGTATGTTTGTAGGTCATAAAGATAATATTGAGAAAAAAGTAATAGATAGTCCTTTGATGCATGCTGTAGAAAAACAGATACTGATTGGGCCAGAACAAGGGTGGGACGATTATGTCATGCGTCTATTTACCTTAGGTAAAGGAGGCTACGCGCCACGACATGCCCATCCCTGGCCTCATATCATGTACGCTGTGGAAGGCGAGGGGACTCTTTTTATGGCAGGAAAAGAGACTTCATTAACACCTGGGTCTGTAGCTTACGTTCCGTCAGATATTGAACACCAAGTATCTAATGCTGGCTCGGATAATTTTGTATTTATTTGCATCGTACCTAAGAAAGGCGAGGCTTAATATGGAGATTGCTGAACGCACTATCTCTTCACGACAAAGTGTTCTCTTGCCTTATACACTTGGTTTAGTTGATCCTGCCTCTAATACGGTTAATTTGGAGCGGGCTAAACCTTTGTTTGATACTGTCACATCGCAAGAGACGATGGTGTTAGTCGATACTATCATGAAAACAGTGGAAGATATCGATTTAGTTAAGATTATTGTGACGCGCATGCTACACTCTTTTTCTAAGGCCCTCTCTAAAACTGTGCGACCATTTGAGCGTACGATCCCTTTCGTTGAACAACTGCTTGCGCATAACGATGAAATTATACAGATTTTAGATAATCTTAAACCTGTAGTGTCCAAGATTAATGTCCAAGGAAAGATAGCTCCAGAACAAAAATCAATTATTCAAACTGCTCTCGCCGATCTCGCTAAACTTACCAGCATATATGAGATGAAAGAAAATATTTTATTCCCAGTTGTGGAGAAGCATGTAGAAGAGAGTCGGTGCGTCTTAGTCATGTGGGCAATACATGATGATATTAGAAAAACGTTACAAACACTACAGGAGGTTATTACGGAACCAGCGTATCCTTTACCCGAACTTAACAAGTTGTTTGGCGCACTCTTTTTTGACATGAAGACGATTGTCTTTCGGGAGGAACAGGTTCTGCTTCCCACGATAATTGAGCACATCCCACGAGCTGAGTTAATGGGGTTATCGGAGGATCAACATGCCCAAGGGCAGGTGGATCCATCTCAGGCACAACTCTCAGATGGTCAAATTGATCTAGTTACCGGTAATCCTACAGTACGCCAATTACTACAAATCTTTAATAACTTACCTGTCGATATCACGCTGGTAGATGCTGAGGATAGGGTAGTCTATTTCAACACTCCAGAGCACCGTATTTTTCCCAGAGCCAAAGCTGTAGTAGGAAGAACCGTCCAGAACTGCCATCCACCCACCAGTGTTCATATAGTGCAACGTATCCTCGATGCCTTCCATAGCGGAACTAAAAAATATGCTGAATTTCGTATTCATCTGAAGGGACGTTTTATTCGAATAACCTATACAGCTATCTATGATGAGGCAGGTGCTTATGAGGGTACACTTGAAGTCACTCAAGATATTACCGATATAAAAGAGTTAGAAGGTGAAATGAGATTACTCGACTGGGAAGAATAATATTATAGGAGGATTCCATTGAAATCGTATAGAAAAGAACTATTCTTTGACATTAAGAAGCGTCGTGAATTCATTAATATAACAGGACACGTAAATCAGTGTTTAGCAGAGAGTGGTATAACTGAAGGTTTACTTCTTGTAAATGCCATGCACATTACCGCCAGTGTATTCATCAATGACGATGAATCTGGGTTACACCGAGACTTTGAAACCTGGTTAGAGAAATTAGCACCAGAGAAGCCCCATAGCCAATACCACCACAACGGGTATGAAGATAATGCTGATGCCCACCTAAAGCGTTCTATCATGGGTAGGGAAGTAGTTGTAGCCATTACTAACGGAGCTTTAGATTTTGGCCCTTGGGAACAGATCTTCTATGGTGAGTTCGATGGGAAAAGAAAGAAACGGGTGTTAGTGAAGATTATTGGGGAGTAGAATTTTCTAAAAAAATCCTTTTCCTAATTAACTTATCTGTTATATTAAATCAATCACGCTTTTGGAGTTTCCTATGGATGTTTTAGGTAACATTGGAACTGGTATATATTTTGTTATATTCTTTGGAAAAATTCTTGAAGTAACCATAGCGACATTGCGTAGAGTTCTCATTAGTCGTGGGGAAAGAGTAAAAGGGGCTATCATTGCTTTTTTTGATATTCTAATATGGCTAGTAATTACAGGAACCGTACTAACAGGATTTCAAGATGATCCCGTACGTGTACTTGTCTTTATCGTAGCTTTTGCAACTGGGACCTACTTAGGTAGTTGGCTCGAAGAAAAGCTAGCATTTGGTTTTAGTTCAATTGAGATTATTGTACCCGAATCAAAAAGTAGTAAGCAATTAGCTGATGTATTACGTGATGGAGGCTTTGGGGTAACTGTAATAAAAGGGACAGGCCGTAGTGGTGATAACGATTTGTTATTATTATTTCTTAAAAGAAAGTATATTAAAAAAGCTAAAAGTATTATTAACCAAAACTGTGAGAACGCTGTCATAATAGTTACTGATTCTAGAAAGATTAAAGGTGGGTATAGTTCAATACAATAATATCTGATTTTTTAACGGACGGACCGCCTCAATAATCTAGCAAAGAATACCGGGAGAACAAAACCTTATTACGTCCAAGAAGCTCTTTTGGATAAAGTAAGTGATCTTGAAATGTTTTACTTAGCCAAAAACGCGCTGTTTGATGCTATTAAAGGCGAACTACAGAGTGTCGGCAGAAATATTGCAACTGATTATCATAAACATACTGGGGGGCTGTTATACCCCCGGTATGCAAAATGTTTTTTTATGATCCCTCTTTTGTGAAGTAGTACAAGGTTTTTACATGTACCCCGCTTGCCCCCTTGGGCAGATATCCTTTCGGTTTATCATGATAAGCAGTGCCGGCAATATCTAAATGCACCCACGGGATCTCGTTCACAAATTCCTCTAAAAATAACCCGGCAGTTATGGTTCCGGCCTCTCTTCCAGCGACATTTTTAAGATCTGAGAAATCCCCTTTTATTGCTTCTCTGTATTCAGGCTCAGAAGGGAGTTGCCATATCGGCTCCCCAGCAGTATCAGAGCTTTTCTTTATATCTGCCATCAAATCACTGTTGTTTGTAATAGCTCCAGTATTAGTACTGCCTAAAGCTACGACGCAGGCGCCGGTAAGAGTAGCCACATCAATGATTTTATCTGCTTTAACAACTGTAGCAGCATACCACAAGGCGTCTGCCAATATTAATCTTCCCTCAGCATCTGTGTTTAAGATTTCTATCGTCTTTCCTGACATAGAGCCTATAATATCGCCAGGCTTATAAGCTTTCCCAGAGATTAAGTTCTCACAGGCAACTACTAGCCCAACTACATTTCTTTTTAGTTTTGACTTTGCAATGGCCTTCATTGCACCGATTACCGTAGCAGAACCAGCCATGTCGGAGAACATGGTATCCATACCGGATGAAGGCTTAATTGAATATCCGCCGGAATCGTACGTTATCCCTTTTCCTACTAACGCAAGTGTTTCATCAGAGTCTGCATTTCCATGATAACTCATAACTATGAACCTTGGTTCTTTGTCAGAACCTTCTGCAACTGCTAAAAATGCATCCATCTTCAATTTTTTGATTTTCTCTCTATCAAATATTTCTACCTTGACTCCTAATTCTTCTAAGTTGTCTTTGGCTGATTGAGCGAGAACTTCTGGATACATGCTAATGGCTCTCTCATTAACTAAATCCC
>CAZGDR010000064.1:0-8535 GCA_964524755.1 uncultured Spirochaetaceae bacterium | reverse complement strand
CCACCTGCTTTGCAGAACACTCCTTCATACTCTCGCTTATGAAAGCTAAAGAAGAAGGCAAGGATGTGACTGTCTTTGTCCCTGAAACCAGACCTTATTTACAAGGAGCACGTTTAACAGCTCCCTCCTTGGAAGAACTAGGTATTCCAGTCCAACTCATTACTGATGGCATGGGCGCCCATTATATGGCTGAGAGTGCTATCACACACTACATGACAGCGGCCGATGTAGTGGCTATGGACGGTACCGTCGTCAACAAGACAGGAAGTCTCGCCAATGCTATCTGTGCCCACTACTACCAAATCCCCTATACCGTCTTTGCCATGGCACCTGATCCTACCATCCACATTGCATCAGATATCATCATGGAGGAGCGTGATGGGAAAGAAGTACTCCACTTCAACGGAAAGATGACAACTTTAAAGACCATCAAAGGACGGTACCCTGCCTTTGATTGCATTGAGGCCTCTCTCGTTACTTCGATTGTAACACCACGGGGGCTTGCCCTTCCGCAGGAGATAAGGGCATTGTATCAGCAAGATGATAAGAAGTGAGGAGAGCAGAGATGAAATCGGCAATTATTGGTGGAACTGGGTGTCAACGTATGGTAACACCACAGAGTACTAAATTTACCGTGACCACCCCCTATGGAGGGGTCGATATTTTCGAACTTGAAAGGGGTGAAGACCCCCTCTATCTACTCCTTCGCCATGGCGAAGGACATACCATCCCACCCCATTTGGTGAATTATCGGGCTAATATTGCTGCCTTACAGCAACTAGAAGTTACTCAGAGCATCGGTATCTACGCCGTAGGTTCTATTACCAGTATGGTCTTACCAGGAACGATTGGTCTGATTGATCAGTTTATTGATGTGACTGGTGGCAGTCGCCAATCGACTTTCTTTACCGGAGGCGAGAAGGGAGTCCGCCATATCCCTATGGTCACCCCTTATAGTAAACGCTTGCGTTCTGCACTAGCACGCCAGGCGACTCAACTGAAGATTCCCCTGACGTTAAAAGGGACCTACATCTGTACCAATGGCCCACGGCTTGAAACACCGGCTGAAATCGCGATGTTTAGGCGATGGGGAGCTGATTATGTAGGAATGACGGCTGCAACAGAGACAATTTTAGCCAATGAAGCAGGCATCGACTTCGCCGGTACGGTCTATTCTATCAACTGGGCGGCTGGGTTGGATGCTGAAGGCATTAGTTTTATCGAAGATGAGATTTCCGACCGAGTTATTGAACAATTAACAAGATTAACTCAGGCAACCCTAATGGGTACCAACTAGGTTGGACCACCCCCATTCCTTATAACACTTAAAAAGTTACCTGAAGATTAGGGGTACCATCACTGATACCCCTTTTTCAGTTCTATTTACTCAACGTAACGGATCGTTTGCCAAATATCATTATACTTTTCTAAATCTGCACCAATGTCGTATTTTAACTCATAATTAACTAAATCTTCCGCGCGATAAAAAGGCTCGTTAGTCGTGTATTTTGCCGCTTCAGTATTAACCGAGGCGGGGAAATGGAACCGATCTAGGAATTTAGCATAAATCTCGGGACGATGAATGAAGTCGATGAATTTATGTGCTAATTCACTGTTTTTAGCTCCTTTAGGGATAACCATTGAATCTAAATACATAGGACCACCTTGGGAAGGGAGGAAGAAGTCCACCTCGTCCCAACGGTTTTCTTCAAGTTCTTCGAATACTGATTCAGCATACCCTTGAACTACCCAGAACTCGCCACTAGCAAAACCTTTAGCGAAACCCTCCGCATCAAACTTGACGAGATTAGGTTTCCATTGTTCATTGATCAGCTTTTGGGCTTGAGCGAGCTCTTTATTGTCAGTAGAATTTACTGAGTAGCCTAGGGAGGCTAATGCATCGCCTAATACTTCACGCATATCGTCGAGCATCGTCATTCGGCCGTCTAGCTTTTTATCAGCAAAAATACTCCAGTCCTGATTGTACTGTGTCACTTTCTTCTTGTTTACCGCAACACCTGCGGCCCCCATGAAATAGGGGACTGACCAAGCCATATCAGGGTCATAAGTTGCTTTCTGGAGTACTACAGGATTGATGTACTCAAGATTGGGGATCTTGCTCTGGTCGATAGGTAGCAACATCTTTTCGCTCATCATAATAGCCGTATAATCCTGCGAAGGGAATACGATGTCGTATCCGCCACCCCCCGCTTTGAGCTTGGCAAACATATCTTCATTTGAAGCAAAATAATCAATTACAACTTTAACATCATATTCTTTTTCGAATTTTTCAATTATCGATTCGGGAGTATAATATGTCCAGTTATATAAATACAGAGTCTTAGAGCTCCGTTTCGAAGAAGATGTTTCTTCTTTTGAACAGCTGATAGTGAAAACTAGAGAGACGAAAAGAAGCACGATCATCAGCATGACGATAGAACCTCTAAATAATACTTTTTTTTCCATTGTGTCCTCCTATGAGGGGGAAGGGGATTTTAACGCCTAGGACAACCATACGGCCATACCCTAGGACGCGATTGATGAAAATTAACTTGATGCGGCGATAGTTTTTAAAAACTTCTTAAAGGCCAGAGCGAGGATCATAATGCTGAGAATAAGGACGAATGACAAAGCATTAATCACCGGAGATACTCCATAACGGATCATGGAGTAGACATACAAGGGAAGGGTCGTGGAACCGGGTCCTGCCACAAAGAAGGTAATCACAAAGTCCTCCAGACTCATGGTGATAGCCATGAGTAACCCTGACATTACCCCCGGCATTATCGACGGAATAATTACCTTCGTCAGCGTTTGGCGTTCGGTTGCCCCTAAATCGCGAGCAGCTTCGATGACCGAGAAATCAAACTCATCCAACCTTGCCGAAACGAGAAGAAAAACAAAAGGTAAGTTAAAGGTCGTATGAGCGACGAAAATAGAGAACATTCCTAAGGGAATCTTTACTGCAGTAAAGAAGATGAGCATAGAGATACCAATAATGACTTCAGGCAAAACCATAGGGAGAAAACTGACCACCTGAATATAGGCACGAGACTTGAATTTATACCACTTAATACCTACCGCCGATAAAGAACCGAGTATGGTCGCTACAACTGAGCTGGTAATGGCAATTATAAAGCTGTTGGCAAAGGCACGCCATAACTGTTTAGATTCAAAGAAGAGTTTGCCATACCATTGCATAGAGAACCCAGTCCAGCGCATCCCTTTAGAAGCATTAAAGGAGTAGATGACAACTACAAATAGGGGCATGAAGAGGAACAAGATCACTAAGACTAACATAATATTAGAGAATCCAAATCGTCGGTGGTCTTGGAAAACGAGGTTTTTTGGTGTCTTATACGGTCCTTGAGCCCCTTTGGGGGGACGGACTAACGTAGTTGGTTTTAGTTTAATTTTTTTCTTCAATTTAGGCTTTGAAGGTGATTTTATAGTTGTTACGCGTGTGCTCATTCTAGGGCCCCACTTGAATCAGCAATTTTACCTGTACTTTTCTGACGAGCTCTTTCACTGGCGGTTGAAGTCATCATCCAAATAACACCCAAGGTACTGAGTAACGTTATGATCAATGAGAAAGCTGAAGCCAAAGGCCAGTTACGAGTTTTAGTCACTTGGTCAACAATAATATTACCAATCATATAAGAATCTTTGCCACCAACTAGCAAGGGAACGGTATAGGCTCCAAAAATTGGGATAAAGGTGAAGATCACCGCTGTGATTATACCACTGCGAATATTGGGCATTAATACCTTGAAAATGGATTCAGGCTTGGAAGCGCCTAAATCGCGGGCTGCTTCCAATAGCTGGAAATCAAATTTATCGATGGTGGTAAACAGCGGTAAGATAGCGAACGGAATATACATATAGATAAGAACAGTGATGACTGCACCTTGGTTATAAATGAGGGGCAAGCTCTCTTGTATAAGACCCAGAGTGCGGAGGGCTTCATTCACAAAACCTTCACTGGAGAGAATTGCAATCCAAGCATAAATTCGAATGAGTGAGTTTGTCCAGAAAGGGATGATAACCATACCCAACCAAAATACTTGATGCCGGCTACGAGCCATGGCATACCCGCAAGGAAGGGCCAAGAAAATGGTGATACTCGTCGAAAGCACCGACACCCACAATGTGCGAAATAGTACGCGCATGAAGTTCGGATTGAGCATCTGTTTATAAGCTGTGAGGGTGAATTCCCATTCAACACCACCATATAACCCCTTTTTGAGGAAACTGTACAAGATGATAATTGAAAGGGGTACGAGAAAGAACAAGGTGAGCCAGAACCCCATAGGGGCAGAATAGGTGAGACCTAGTCGTCGTCCTCGTTTTTCTTGTTGGAGGTTATTCATGAATCGACTACCTCCACAATATAACCATCTTCGGCACTCCAAGAGACATATACTTCATCTTTCCAATCAATTTCAGGGCCCTCATCCATGTAGTTGGCATGTTGTTGAATAACTTTCACAACAGTTCCATTTTCTAGGCTAACATAGTACTTTGATTGGAATCCACTATAAATGGGTTCTTCTACGATTCCTTTGAAGAGATTAATATCTTTTCCTACACGACCTGGTTCATGTCCGGTAATCTTTAATTTTTCTGGACGGACTGTGAAAGAGACGTGCTGTCCTGGAGGCAGGTCATCATAGTCAGTAACCCTTATTTCTGCACCTAAGGCTGGAATATCGAGGGTCGTCATAAAATACCCTTCATACGGAATACATTGTTTGACTATAGCGGGGAATAGGTTGGTTTCGCCAATAAACCGAGCGACAAAGTCAGTAGCAGGGCTTTCATAGATTTCATAGGGAGTTCCAATCTGTAAGACCTTTCCTTGATTCATAACCGCAATACGGTCGCTTATCGAGAGGGCTTCACTCTGATCGTGGGTAACATAGATAAATGTGACACCAATCTGGTCATGCAGATGGTCGAGTTCCACTAATAAGTTTTGACGTAATTTAGCATCAAGAGCCGAAAGTGGTTCATCCAGTAGCAGAACACTGGGTTCATTAATGAGAGCCCGCGCGATAGCCACGCGCTGCCGTTGTCCACCACTAAGCATAGCTGGTTTTTTATCAACATGACCTTCTAGTTGTACTAAGTGGAGGTACTCCCGAACTTTTGCATCTAGTTTTGCATGAGGAACCTTCCGTAGACGTAGAGGAAACGCTACATTCTCAAAGACACTCAAGTGAGGAAATAGGGCATAACTTTGGAAAACTGTGTTTACTTGCCGCTTTTCGGGAGGGAGTGGTAAAATATCTTTCCCATCAAGTAACACTATGCCAGAATCTGGCGAATCGAATCCGGCTATAATACGCAAGAGAGTAGTTTTGCCGCAACCGGACGGGCCGAGAAGGGAGAAGAACTCTCCTTTCTTAATTTCAATACTTACGTTATCGAGGGCTTTGAAACTTCCATAAGCCCGTGAAACGTTCTCAACCTTAACGTCAAAACCTTTCAATCTTTTTCCCTTTCCTCCTTGTAACCGTGTTGTTAAAAAAATTTAAAAACTTAGGCTATCAGTGCAATCACGCGATACTAATAGGGCATTTCGCTTTGCCTGTCAATACAAAACCGATTCCTTTTTAAAAAGGATTGTTAACTTATTATCGCATAAATATATAGAAAGTTGCAAGAGGAGAGACTAGCAAGGAGGAGCTCCCCCTTGCTAGATGAGTTATTACTTATACCTGATAGGTTGAAGAAGCTACGTTGCCCCCTGTCCCTGTCCAGTTGGTATGGAAGAATTCCCCTTCTGGTTTATCTGTGCGTTCATAGGTGTGTGCACCAAAATAGTCGCGTTGGGCTTGGAGTAAGTTAGCTGGTAAGCGTTCACTCCTATACCCATCAAAGAACGAAAGGGCAGAACTCATCGCCGGTACTGGAATACCTGCTGTAATAGCACGAGCAATAGTTCTTCTCCAAGCATCCTGACAGTCGGCCATGATCTCTACAAAGTAGGAATCGACCAATAAGTTATTCAATTTTGGATCACGGTCAAATGCATCTTTGATTTTGTCTAAGAATGCGCTACGGATAATACAACCGCCGCGCCACATAAGAGCAATGCCGCCGTAGTTAAGATCCCAGCCGTATTCTTCAGCCGCTTCGCGCATGAGCATATAGCCTTGTGCGTAGCTTACTATCTTAGAAGCAAACAGTGCTTTGCGTAGGTCTTCGATCAAAGTTGCCTTGTTACCAGTAATCTTTCGATCAGGTCCAGAGATGACTTTAGAGGCTGCCACACGTTCTTTTTTAAGGGCTGAAAGAGTGCGAGCATAGACGGCTTCCACAATCAATGTCACTGGGACTCCGAGTTCTAGGGAGTTAATACCAGTCCATTTTCCCGTTCCTTTCTGTCCTGCTTTATCGAGAATCTTGGTTACTAAAGGTTCTCCATCATCATCTTTCATCTGCATGATGTCACGGGTGATTTCAATCAGGTAACTGTCGAGATCGCCTTTGTTCCACTCATCAAAGATGGTATGAAGTTCGTCATGTGAAAGGCCTAATCCAGTATGGAGTACGTCATAAGCTTCACAAATCATCTGCATGTCACCATATTCGATCCCGTTATGGACCATTTTTACATAGTGACCAGCACCATCTTCGCCCACCCAGTCACAGCAGGGGATATCCCCATCTACCTTCGCTGAGATGGCTTGCAAGATCTCTTTGACCAAGGGCCAAGCCTCTTTATTGCCGCCAGGCATAATTGAAGGTCCAAGGCGTGCTCCCTCTTCACCACCACTTACGCCAGTTCCAATATAGAGGATACCTTTTTCGCGTAATTCTCCTGTACGACGTGTTGTATCAGGAAAGTGGGAGTTTCCTCCATCAATAATGACATCACCTTTTTCTAGATGAGGAAGAAGTTGATCAATGAAGGCATCAACAACAGTTCCAGCCTTAACCATAAGCATTACCTTACGGGGCTTGGATAGAGTTGCTACAAATTCCTCTACTGAATGGGTACCAATGATAGTATCCCGACCTTTGGCAGCATCATTGAGAAAGTCATCAACTTTCGAGGTTGTTCTATTGTATACTGCAACAGTATACCCATGGTCATTCATGTTGAGGACTAAGTTTTGTCCCATAACAGCCAGTCCGATTAATCCAATATCAGCCTGTTTTTTCATTTTCCGGTCTCCTTAACTTATAGTGTACATAGTTTCTATTATTCATCTTTAAAGCGATCGGGGTGTGCCCATAGCCCCACAGCAGGGTTCGAAATAAAGTAGTAGGAATTACCTTCAGAGTCGGTATTCATACCTTCAATCGTAGTTTCACTACGATATTTTGCTTCGTTCTCTGCTAAATCACCATAGAGGTATCCCACTGATTCCACCTCTTTCTGGGTTAAAGCACCCGGGCAATAACGGATAGAGAATCTCTCTTCCGATGAGCCGTGAATCAAGTGGGCTGCAGCCGAGAGGTTTGTCTTAAGATCTTCATTTTGAGTAACAGCCTTTAAAGTTTCCTCGGTTCCACAATACCCATATTTACGAATGAGGCGATCTATTTCAGCATCTTCGCCAAAGGTGTGAACTCCTGGAGCAAGAACAATAAGTTCTCCTCCATCAGCAATTGCCATCCGGGTCCGGTAGATACTTTTGTTGCCCAACCAAGTCGACCTATATTCTTTTGGATCGAGATAGACCACTACCTTTTGCAATGGTTTTTCAACCATGGTGAAGTTGACTTTTAGCGATAAATCGCAGGCTTCATCAAAACAGCCTCGATCATCACCCAGAAATAGTCCCATGGGAACCATCTCTCCCTTAGGATTACGTCCTACCACTGTTAAAGCAAATACTAATGGCATATCGGCAGCAAAGTTTTGGTGTGCATAATCTAAAATTGCTCTAACAGGAGAATCTGCTCGTCCCATCATCCGTTCCATGCCATAGACAGCACCTAAATAATGGCTCTTATTGATCCCCTCTGCGCCTCCAGTCCCGATGAAAATGTTTTTGGTATGGTTCGCCATACCCACAACTTCATGGGGAACTACTTGACCAAGAGAAAGGATTAGATCAAAACCACCTGAAATTAACAATTTGTTGACTTGAGCTTTCCAAGAGTAGGAGAGACGCTCTTCAGAAACTTCTTCGATAAACGAAGCGGGAATAGTTCCTAAGGTCACAATATCGTTACGCCAATCATGCGTTACAAAGAGATTATGATCGACTCCAGGATACATGAGGTTAATTTCAGCCTCTGTCATGGCAACATGGGTTCCTAGAGCTGGTAATATGGCCTTAACAGCGTCTTTGTAGTACTCAACTGCCCAAACAGCTAAGGTTCCACCAAGTCCATGTAATCGCGTAATATCGGGTGGAATCAATAATACTCGTTCGCGTTTACCAAGAGCTTTCAGGCCCTTAAAGAATTGTTTTTTCATTGCATCAAGTGATAAACCACCTGAATCTTGCAACCGGGTATAAATCATCGGTTCCTCCTATTCGTCGCCAACGATAGAGCCGATCGTACCATATTCAG
>CAZGDR010000063.1:0-8699 GCA_964524755.1 uncultured Spirochaetaceae bacterium | reverse complement strand
TCGAGTTGTAGCTCTTGATGGTTGGTACGGAGTAGATTTCTCAAATCTTATTGCCCTCTTGGAGAAGGAGGCCAAACAACAGAACTGTAAGCTAGAGCGCATGGCAACAGCAACTCTTTTTAAGTCTCCCGCGGAGATTGATGAGTATACTCAAAAATTTGTAACTGATGATCCTAGCTTTGGCTGGGTAAATAATGAGGGGGTACTCTCTGACCTCCTAGATCCTGCAGCCGTTGCTCAATTGAGAACTTACCAAAGTTCCAACGATATCTTGTTGGTCTATGGGCCAGGTGCTTGTGTGCCGGAGTTAGCTGATCTTTATGACCTAGTAGTCTATGCTGATTTCACCATGCAGCCGATGCTCTGGCAAATGTGGGATGGTAAGCTTATCCCCTTTGGGAAAACGGAAGCTGACCCCAGCTATGCCTGGAAGAAATATTACTACAATGACTTTTACCTCTTGTATCGACAGAAAAAGTTTGTCTTTACCAAAATGGATCTCTATATCGATGCCGTTGAGGCTGATGAATTGAAAATAATGGGCGCTGAAACGTACCAGACTATGATCGATGAGATGGTTCGCTATCCCATTAAACAGGTCAAGATAATGCAACCAGGACCCTGGGGTGCTTATCGTTATAAAGACTTATGGGATATTGAAGGACTAGAGTGTAATGCTTGGAATGAACTAGCTGGGATTGAACTCAGTATCTTAATTGATATCGGTGCTGAAAAACCGATCAACATTCCAACTCAAAATATTATGCAGCGACCTAAAGAACTCGTAGGTGAGTATGTCCATACCACGTACCCCGACCTCTTCCCGTTGCAAGTCTGGCTAGATGATGGGTATTTTCCTGAACCAGTACCTTGGGAACGCTCAAGTATGCCTATTCATAACCACCCCAGCACCCAATATGTACAACAGCACTTTAATGAACCGCTTGGACGCTATGAAACCTACTACATCGTTGAATCTTATAAAGGGTCATCAACTTGGATGGGGTATAAAGAGAGTGCAGATTTAGAGGAATGGGAACGACTCTGCCGCGAATCGGAGAATCTAAAGGTTATACCAAACTGGCAGGACTTTATTAAACGTTGGGATACCAATGTAGGCGATCTCTTTTTGATTCCACCCGGAACTGCTCACGGCCACGGGGGCAATCAAATGATTTTAGAGATGGATACGGGACCCAGCGTAGCTGGTACCGAATACTCGTTCTTTACCTATGATTTTGCCCGTCACACATGGGATGATCAAAGCAAAACCATGACTGCTAAACCCATGCGCATGCACTTGGAACACTCCTTCGATAACCAAAAATGGATCAGAGAGAGTAGGGTGCTTAGCCACCACCGCTCACGACCACTAGCTATTGATGGAGATGGAAAGTTTCGAAAGGATCGGTATGCTACAATAGATGAGATGCCGTTCCATATCGAACGAATCTTTATGGAAAAGGAAGCTACAGGTGATACAGAAGGACGTTTTATGCAAATAGTGACCCTCACTGAAGGAGAGCGAGTTACTATCGTAAGTAAAACTGATCCTTCTCGTAGAACTACGATTGAGAGGCTTCAAGCTTGTACAATTCCCGCCAATTTTGGTGAGCACACCTATATCAATGAATCGGGTATGCACGCTATGGTGGTAATTTTACGACTGAAGAAGGGATAAACGTTCCTGCCCTAGAGCAGGAAAATGTATTAGGAGGGATTACATGAGAAAAGTATTACATGTACTTTTGGTGTTGACGATGGTGCTTGTCGTCGGCGGTCAAGTTTTTGCCGCAGCACAAGCTGAAACAGGCAAGCCCAAAGTGGCTGGGGTGGTTTTTCAAGAAGATCAGTTTATGAAGTTATTGCAGCTTGGATACAAAGATACTGCTGAAAAAGCAGGATTCGATTTCTATCCAGGAAATACAAACGGTGATGCAGCCAAAGAAGCTGAGTTCCTGAATACCTATGTAACACAGGGTTATAAGGGTGTGGCGATTTCTCCAATTAGTGAAGAAGCCTCTTTAAAGGTGCTCACAGATGCCGCTAATAAAGGACTTTTAATTGGAATTTCTAACCATGAATTCAATCTACCTTTCTTGACAGGTGCTTTTACTTCCGATAACTATAACCTCGGTTCAACTATCGGAAAAGCTGCTGCAAAGTACATTAAAGAGAATTTAGGCGGAAAAGCAAAAATTGCTATTGTGCAGTTCAGAACTCTTCTTCCTGAACAATCCGGTGCTCGCAGTCAAGGATTCATCGATCAAGTTAAGGATCTTCCCGGTGTAGAAATTGTAACCGATCAAGATGCTTGGATGCAGGACAAGGCCATTACTATTGCTGGTGATATCATCACCGCTCATGGCGATGTAAACCTTATTTTCGCAGCCAACGAAGGTGGAACAATTGGTTCAACCATGGCTGTTAAAAATGCTGGTAAAGCAGGTAAGATTGCAGTCTTCGGTTTTGATGGAAGTGAACAGATGGTTCAACTTCTCAAAGACCCTGCTAATGTCTTGCAGGCAGCTATTGCTCAGGACCCCTACAATATTGGTGTAAAGACCATGGAATCAGTAGTTAAAGCAGTGAATGGCGAAGATTACAGCGATACTAAAGGACAATCCTTCATTGTTCCTGGTATTCTCTTAGAGCGTGCCAATCCTGCTGGTTTGGATGCCTTCCTTTCTGATCTGAAGTCAAAGATGTAGGACTAGAACAAACGTCCTAGGAATTAAAGAATTTTAGTAGTAAGGGTGAAGCTTGGAGTTTTTCTGAGCTTCACCCACCTATGTTGTAACAGACATGGGAATTGAGGTTAGCATGAGCGTATTGCGAACAAGCAATGTAACAAAAAAATTTCCAGGAACCGTTGCTTTAAAAGATGTCTCAATTTCATTTCAGAGTGGGAAAGTTAATGCCCTAGTTGGAAAGAATGGGTCAGGAAAAACAACTTTAATGAAAGTGATCAACGGTGCGTATAGTGATTTTGAAGGTTCTTTGTATATAGATGATGAGGAGTTCCGTTATCAACATCCTAAACAGGCTTTTGATGCCGGAATTGCCACAGTGTATCAGGAAATGAGCCTTATTCCGGGCTTATCTGTAGCCGAGAACATTCTTTTGGGCCGTTACAGGAAGAATGGCCCGTTTATTGACTGGAAACAGACCTACCAGGATGCTCAAGATATTTTAGATGATATGGGAGTGACCTTACCCGTCAAGGAGATGGTAGCCCACTTATCGGTATGGCAATGTCAGGTGATTGAGATTGCTAAAGCCATGAGCGTGAACCCTAAGGTTTTAATTCTGGATGAACCAACGTCAGCTTTAGCACAAAGTGAGACTGAGATGCTCTTTGCTTTGATTCGGCGGCTGGTGAAAAAAGATGTAATTGTTATTTATATATCTCACCGATTACAGGAATTGTGGGAAATTGCCGATACCTGTTCAGTCCTGCGCGATGGTAAATATGTTGGAACCATTGAAATGGAAGGGGCTAAACATGCAGATCTTCTCTCTCTCATGTTCGGTGATCTTCAACTGCAGAAGAGACCAGCAGATGTTGTGCCCCAGGATGAAATCGTGCTTGAAGTTAAAGATTTAAGCCATGCTCCAGAATTTATGGATATAAATTTCAAACTCTATAAAGGTGAAGTACTAGGGATTGCCGGTATGTTAGGTTCCGGAAGGACTGAGTTGCTTCGAGCGATATTTGGAGCTGACAAACCAGAATCTGGCGCTATCTATATTGACGGTGAGGTAGTAACCAATCCTTCTCCTGTCCTGATGAAAAAGAAGGGAATAGCCTTTGTCCCTGAAGATCGTAAACAGCAGGGATTAGTTCAAATCCTCTCGATCAAGAGTAATTTGAATCATTCAAGTCTTGATTTGATCTCGAATGGAATCTTTGTCGATGCTAAACGAGAGAACGATTTTTGCCAACGTCAAATTAGAGACTTAGATATCACCATACCGGGAGAAGAATACCCAATGACCAGTCTCTCTGGTGGTAATCAACAGAAAGTGGTAGTTGGGAAATGGCTCAATATAAGTCCTAAAATTGTTATTTTTGATGAGCCTTCGCGTGGTATTGATGTAAATGCAAAACAACAGATATTCCAGATAATCTGGGATTTATCGCGCCACGGTTTGAGCTCAATAGTGGTTTCCTCCGAACTAGAGGAGTTACTTGAGATCTGTAACCGGATCATAATCATGAAAGACGGGAGATTCATCGATGAGGTGAACCCCGATGACTTATCAGTAAATGAATTATACGCACTTAGCATGGGAGGCAACTGATGATGGAAAGAGCTCAACTTAGGGATAATGCTAACCGCATATCTCAAATATCAAAACGTTACATGATGGAAATTATTCTACTCATTATTATTGTAATCCTTGTTGTAACAGCACCAGGATTTTTCACTTTAGGTAACATTCTTAATATTTTTAGAAATGTAGCTATTACAGGTGTTATCTCATTTGCTATGACCATGGTTATTATCGGAGGAGAAATTGACTTGTCAGTGGGATCTTCGATTGCCCTTTCAGCCGTCATAACTTCCACAGTAACTGGTAAGTTGGCCGCCTCTGGCCGCATGCCAATGGAGAGTGCAGTTTGGATAGGCATGTTAGTTGCTTTGGTCGTAGGGGCTTGTATAGGTCTCTTTAATGGATTTATCCGTACGAAGTATAATATCCCTTCATTTATTGCTACCTTAGCCATGCTTAACGTCCTATATGGAGTTGCCGCCATCATTTCGAAAGGTTTCCCGGTAACAACTCTTCCTAACTGGTACAACTGGATTGGAGCGGGACGTTTCTTTAACTTGATTCCAGTTCCTGCTTTATGGTTAGCCATAGCCTTTGTATTTGTCTATATAATTATGAACAAGACAACCTTAGGGCGTGAGATTTATGCTGTAGGTGGTAATCCTGAAGCAGCCCGTCTTTCGGGTATTAACGTAAAATTTGTAAAAATCATCATTCTCATGATTGTACAGATTTTTGCAGCATTTTCTGGCATTATCCTTTCAGCCCAAGTTATGTCAGGTTCTTCTACCTTTGGCCGAGGGTATGAAATGGAAGTTATAGCAGCGGTCATTATTGGTGGAACTAGTCTCAGTGGCGGTATTGGAAAAGCTTGGGGAACGCTCATTGGTATTATCTTTATGGGTGTAATTAATAATGGAATGACCCTGTTCGGCGTCGGTGACTTTGAAAAGTATGTAGTACGTGGATTATTAATCCTTGGAGCAGTTATGCTCAATACCATTCAGTTATCGAGCCTTCAGAAGGTAAAGCAGTAAAACGATTATTAGTTAACGGAAAACCTAGCAAGCAGAGTCTGCCTCATACGATTGGCCAAAACTTGCTAGTTATTATTGTTTTTACTAATGGATTTGTTGCTCTTCGAACATCAAAGACCTGGAGGACTAGGTCTTTGATATGCTTAAGGATGTATAATGTAAAGTCAGAAGTAGGAGAAAGAGTAGACTGCCTTCCTGGCTGTTTTCAAGGATACTTCTGAAAATCCAGCAAAAGAGCTTTCCCTTTCTGAAAAGGGAAGGATTGCTTTTGGATACAGAACTGACTAAGTAGTTTTGTCTCAAGAGATGGATATTAAAGTCTTCAAGGCCGATTAATACAAGCTCTCTCAAAGACGGTTGGCATGGTAAGGGAATGAGCTGTTTTCTCTTTGGTGCCTTGAATTTAGGACCGCCATGGTGTAAAAGAGAGAGGATAGTTCAACAAAGAGAGGATACATGAGCATGGCAACAACCAGTACACTTACCGTAATAACAGATGGAAAACAAATACAACTTACCAGTGAGATTGATCGAACAATCCTCGACGTCTTAATGGATGCAGGTATAACTGATATTTCCGCTCCTTGCGGAGGTAATGGTTTGTGTGGTAAATGTACCATTCAAGTCATCGAAGGGGGCTCTCAAGAAATCCATGCTGATGAGAAACGTCTTCTCACTACCGACCAATTAGAAGCTGGATTACGACTAGCCTGCCGCATGAAACTTGCTGCTGGTGATGACCTCACCATAGCCTTGCTGGATAGTGAGAACGAAGCTCAGGTTGTAGCTACCTATCAAATGGGAGAGGCTAGTAAAGAGGGCCGGCGAGAGTTTGCCCCCCATACTTACGGTTGTGCTATCGATATTGGAACAACGACAGTAGTAGTCTACCTTGTACGCCTAGATACCCAAGAAATTATTGATAATCGCTCCCATATGAATCCCCAAAGAGCATATGGCGGGGATGTAATAAGTAGAATTCAATATGCTGGCGAACACAGTGAGGGGCTTACTACGCTACAACGATCGATAGTGAAACAACTTTCATCCATGGTCGATGATTTGATTAGTAGTCACCAAATTCCCAGCCAGAACCTTATTGAGATAGTAGCCGTTGGGAATCCTACCATGTTGCACCTTCTCGTCGGTGCAGATCCGGCTGGGATTGCTGTGGCTCCATTCACTCCAGCTTTTATCACTCCAAAAGAGTTAATTGCCTCCAGTATTGGTTTTACAACAGATGCCAAATTAGTCCTGCCCGGGTCTGTTTCTGCTTACATCGGGAGCGACGTCACCGTCGGAGTGCTTGCTACAGGATTTATGGAACACCCTCAACGGGTCCTGTATATCGATATCGGAACTAATGGAGAGATTGTTCTCTGGGATGGGAAGAAGCTCTATTGTTGCTCTTCAGCCGCAGGGCCTGCTTTCGAAGGGGCCTCAATTCGGCAAGGCCTCGGAGCTATTCCCGGCGCAGTCGATCGAATTTGGTTAGGCGAAGATGGTCGTGTGGCCTCTTCTACGATAGGGGGGAAACCAGCTAAAGGTATCTGTGGCTCAGCCATTATTGATGTTATGGCTCTCTTACTCGAAACTGGCTTAGTCGATGAAACTGGCGCTATGGATGAAAATCACCCCCTAGCAGCCACCTTCTTGGTCGATAGCCCTGATGGCAATGCTTTACGCATAACCGATACGGTCTCTTTCACCAACCGTGATGTACGCGAGGTTCAATTGGCCAAAGCAGCGATTGCTGCTGGATCTGAGATTCTCCTCATGGAGGCTGGTTTAAAAGTCTCTGATATCGATATGGTAGTTATAGCAGGGGGATTTGGTTCTTATATCGATAGTACCAATGCTCAGCGCATTGGATTATTACCTCCAGTTGGAACAGGAAAAATCGTTACCGCTGGTAATGCGGCTGGAAAAGGGGCTCTAGGGGTTCTGATGCACACTGGTGAAGCTGAGCAGGTAGAAGTTATTCGCCGGTGTGCCCACTATATCGAACTCTCTTCTTCATTAGTTTTCCAAGAACGGTATGTTGAGCAGATGTTCTTTGGGGAGGTTTGATGGAAATTAATTATCCTGTTATTCCCCAGGGGGTGAAGGACGTTAGAGACCACTACAGCCAAGCAACTGGCATTCCGTGCATGATTCTCGATGTGTTACACAATCGATTAGTGGATGAAAAGCGAGAAATAGATCCTCTGCTTGATCAACTTGATCCAACCTGGAGAAGTCGTTGTCTGCAGAGCCACCTGCACAATGCCATGCTCTCAGAACGCTTCGGCGGCTCCTACATCTATTTTTGCCCCCTCTCTATGCTCTATTGGGTGAGTCCGGTGATCATGCATGGACGGATGGATTATGCCATCATCGCTGGTCCTGTATTGATCTTTGACCTTAACGAAGTGCTCGAAGACCCCCTATTGATCGACTCTGACCTCAAAGAAGAAGTCAGCACAGTGCTGCAGAGAATTCCTCGAGTTGAAGTGAACCGTGTCCATAATCTCTCAGAAGTGCTACGCATGTGTGCGGGATGGGCTTCAGGGTATGCCGAGTACCGGATGGTTGAAAACCGCCAAACTCTCCTAGTCCAATCTCGGCTTTCAGAATTTATCCAAGATGCCAAAGGGGAGCATGCTGAACAAGTACAAGGCTACCCACTAGAAAAAGAGGCCCAACTCCAGGAGGCTATTCGCTGGGGAGACCGCAAAACCGCCCAAAAGGTAATGAATGAACTGCTAGGACTCATCTTCTTTGCCAATGGAAACTCTTTTGATAGGGTCAATTTTAGAGTGATGGAGCTAATTTCGCTCCTCTCCCGTGCAGCTGTCCAAGGTGGTGCCCCCGAAGAGGAGATTCTTGAGATGAGCTACCGTTTTCAACGTGAAATTGGTCACTACTCCAGTCTTGAGGGGATGTCTACTTGGCTCTCTAAAGTACTCCATCAATATACCGATTTAGTGTTTGCCGCTAAAGACGTCGAGTATGGCGCTATGATAGCCCAAGCCATCCGTTATATTCGTAAGCATTACCAAGGTCGAATCACTCTTGAAGAGACCGCCTCAGCTGTAGGATTGAGTCCTAACTATTTTAGTCGCATATTCAATGAAAAGATGCGGATCTCTTTTTCATCGTTTGTGAACAGACTGCGCATTGAGCGTGCTGAACGCTTGTTACTCAATACATCTCTGTCGATAATTGAAATAGCTGGAGCCGTAGGGTTTGAAGAGCAGAGTTATTTCTCTAAGGTCTTTAAGGGGATAACAATGCTTTCCCCGGGACAATATCGAAAACGAGCTGGACGATTCCCGACTGAGAACTATGAAATCCATGGATAAGGCACGAAATAAGCTCAAATCGTAAAATAATACAAAAAAT
>CAZGDR010000062.1:0-8896 GCA_964524755.1 uncultured Spirochaetaceae bacterium | reverse complement strand
TACAAGTCCCAACATTTTCTGGATCTTCTTGGCCACACCTTCTTCATCATTGTGACCTGCGGTGAAAGATGCTGTCTGCTTAACTCTAGTATGTGCATTACCCATGGCGACGCTATACCGAGCCCAGGCTAGCATTTCGCGGTCATTGTCCGCATCTCCAAAGGCCATTGTCTCATCAGCGGTGATTGAATACATGTCCATAAGATGTTTGAGAGCGGATCCTTTGGTGACCCCTCCGGCCATTATTTCAAAGTAATAGTCGTGCGAATAGACCATATAAAGGCGATCTCCAAATTTTTCCTGTAATTGTTTTCTAATAATTTCAGTAGTATCTTTTTCTCCAATGAACATGGCTTTAGTAAATCGTATAGAATCAGTTTGTTTAAATGTAGTTACATTACCTATTCGGCTACTGATAGGTTCTAGGTAATCAGCATACTTACCCTCTTCTAAGAAATAGAGCTCGTGGTTTGCATAGGCGTGGAGATGAGCATCTGTTTGTTTCCCTAGTGTAATTAACTCGGCGCTAATATCGGTATCAAGGGTAGAATGCCACAAATCTTTTTTATTTTTATGATCATAAATACAAGATCCATTGTAGCAAATCAAGGGAAATGGGGTCCCTACTTGTTCTACGAAATCCATGGCTGAATGTAAACCTCGGCCAGTTGCAATAACTACATGTATTCCCATGTCCATAGCATAACGGAGGGTATTTATAGTGGCTTCAGTAATCTTCTTTTGGGTAGTTAATAATGTCCCATCGAGATCGATGGCAATCGCTTTTATCTTGTGCTGTATTTTCATGATTAGAGTATGACCATTGTTGTATATTATAGCAATACGTAGGGTTGGAATTGATATTTTGATTATCAGATTTTTATCTTTTCCTCATTTAGATGACATTTTGTTCTGTCATGTTTCAGTTGTAAAGACACTTATCCACTGATATAGTAAATTTTGATTCTGATATTACTAGGAGGAGAATTTATGGAACAGGCGATACGCGTGGAGAGGGAGACCCTAGAGCAATTTTGTTCACAAGTTTTTACACATTTGGGAGTACCAAATGAGGAAGCACTTGCTTCAGCCCAAATTCTTGTTGCAGCAGATGCTCGAGGTATTGAGAGCCATGGAGTTGGCCGGTTATGGCGTTATGTAAATGGAATTCGTAAAGGCGTTATGATGCCAAAGGTAAAACCCGTTATTCTACGCAGCTCTCCTCTTTCTTTAGTTCTCGATGCCCAGGGAGCTATGGGTATGGGATTAAGTAAGATAACTATGCATCAAGTCATAAAAAAAGCAGACAAAATAGGCTCTTCCTTCGCCTCCATTAGAAACTCCAACCACTTTGGTATTGCCGGATATTACACAGAGATGGCTGCTAGAAATGATATGATTGGCATTTGCATGACTAATACTGCTGCGTTAGGGGTTCCCACTTTTGGACGGACAGTCAGGTTCGGCACTAATCCTATAGCTGTTTCAGTACCCGCAACAAATGGGCGTATGTTCACTCTCGATATGGCTACTACATGTGTTACTCGTGGTAAAGTTGAAGTCTACAAAAGAGAAGGAGGCCCCTTACCTCCAGGTTGGGCCGTCGATACAACAGGTAAAGGAACCTCCAACGCCGAACAATTATTGGAAGACATGCTCTACCAGCGGGGTGGAGGCATGCTGCCGCTGGGTGGTGAAGGAGAGTTGCATGGTGGCCACAAAGGGTATGGTCTCTCTGTTCTTGTCGATATTCTTACCGCAGTAACCAGCGGTGGTGATTTTGGTCAATCAGTCATGGACAGTGCTGAAACGAGTGCTCGTGTGTGTCATTTTTTCGGTGCTCTTAAACTTGAACTTTTTAGAGACCCAGAGGAGTTTAAAACCGATATGGGGCGACTCTTAGATGAATTACAGAATACTCCACCAGCTGAAGGTGCTAATCGTGTCTATTATGCTGGGCTCAAAGAGCATGAAGCAGAAAAAGAATGCCATGAACTAGGAGTTCCCATCTCCTTGAAAGTTGCCCAACAATTACGGGGAATTGGAGAAGAGTTACACATGGATATTCCTTTCTAAGTAAGTTCATTGTACCCGATTACTTCATCTCTATGTACGATTATCTTTTGATGACCAGGGAGAGTGGTGGTACAGTTCTTAAAATTACTACGTCCCGTTTGATCGCGTGTGAGGAGGAGATTTCAATTTCTTTTCCACACGCTTTTTTTATCAAGAACAGGGTGTCTTTGTTGCAACCCTACAGCAAGAGCTCTTATACTCTCCTCTCTGCCTAGCGATTGCCGATTGAAAGATACTTCATTATATTAACTGATATATAATGGATGGCCGGTAAGTCCAGCGGGAGGTAACTGTGCAAATCACGAGAGAGATTGTGTCAAACGTATTTTGGGTAGGAGGCAATGATCATCGCATTGAACGTTTTGAAAATATGTTCCCACTGCCGCATGGTGTAGCTTATAACGCTTATATGATCCTTGATGATAAAACGGTCCTCTTAGATACCGTCGATGTAGCAATTCGGGATCAGTTTATTGAAAATGTAGTCCACGTCCTAGATGGGCGGCCCCTCGATTACTTGGTAATTAACCATATGGAACCCGACCATTGCGGTAATATTGAAGCTATCGTCAGGATGTATCCTGAGGTTAAAGTAGTCGGTAATAAAAAGACGTTTGAATTTTTCAATCAATATTACTCCTTAGATATTTCCAAACAAGCCGTTGTAGTGAAAGAGGGTGATACTATCACTCTCGGCCAGCATACGCTAAGGTTTTACATGGCTCCCATGGTGCACTGGCCAGAGGTAATGTTCACCTTCGAAGTGTCACAGGGAATCTTATTCAGTGCTGATGTCTTTGGCTCTTTTGGTATTCATCCAGGTACGCTGTTTGCTGATGAAGTAGACTACGATCGTCTTTTTTTAGATGAAACGCGTCGCTATTATACCAACATCGTTGGTCGCTATGGCTCTCAAGTCAAGGCAGCTTTATCGCGGCTACCCATGGATTCTGTGAAATTGCTCTGCCCGTTACATGGGCCTATCTGGCGCACTGATATTGACTATATTGTTAACAAGCATCTCCTTTGGAGCTCGTATAAAGCAGAAAAACAGGGAGTAGTGTTGGTCTATGCTTCGATGTATGGCAATACTGAAAATGCCATATTTGCACTTGCTAACAAATTAGCTGAACGTGGTGTTGCCGATATGCGTGTCTATGATGTCTCTAAAACAGATGGCTCTTACATCATTGCCGATTTATGGAAGTACAGTCATTTCGTACTCGCTTCACCAACGTATAATATGCATTTGTATTTGCCGATGGAATCGCTCTTACGGGAGTTAGCAGTATTAAATTTTCAAAATCGAGCGGCAGCTATCATGGGAAACCATACTTGGGCATCAGCCGCGATTAAAGTAAGCACCGGTTTGCTAGGAACTATGAAAGATATACGCCTAATAGGCGAGTCTTTGGATATCCGCTCCTCTTTGAAAGCAGAACAAGAGGGGAGGTTGGATGCATTAGCCGACGCAATTACACAATCACTTGTAGTGTAAATTGAGTCACACGTTCTGTATTATGAGGTATGTTATGTTTACACAATATTCTTTGCCATATGATTTTGGTTCGTTAGAACCCCACATTGATGAGCTGACGATGGAGACTCACTATACTAAGCACCACGCCGGTTACACAAAGAACTTAAATGCTGCTATTGAGCAGCTGCCACAATTCGATAACGCAAGTATTGAAGATATTCTTGGTAAGTTGAGTTCAATCAGTGATCCCAAACTTCAGAACACTGTGCGTAATAATGGAGGTGGTTATTGGAACCACAACCTATACTTTTCTATCTTGTCTCCTAAGCCCGCCTCTAAGCCCACAGGGGCTCTTCTAAAAGAAATTGAGGCAACCTATAGTTCTCTTGATGACCTCAAAGGTAAGGTCACTGCCTTAGGCAGCTCGCAATTCGGCTCGGGCTGGGCTTGGATATCTGTTGATACAGGGGGCAAACTAGTCCTCTCCTCAACCCCGAACCAAGATAACCCCCTTATGGAAGGCAAAGGCTTAACGCCAATCTTAGGCATTGATGTCTGGGAGCATGCCTACTATTTGAAGTATAAAAACTTACGCGGAGATTATATCAAAGCGTTATGGAATGTCATTGATTGGGCAAAAGTGTCTAAGTTGTATGACAAAGCGCGTTAATAGCAATTGAAGTTCTAGCACCCTCCAAGCGGAGGGTGCACTATTTTCGCATTACAACCACTTTTTGCGCTTAAAGAAGATGATCATACCTGTTGCTACCACCACTAAGAGTCCCAAGAAAAAGAAGTATCCGTATTGTAGCTGGTACTCAGGTACCATGGCAAAGTTTGTCCCATAGATTCCCGCCAGTAATGAGAGCGGTATGAAAATGGCTGAGAACACCGTCAAGAATTTCATTATTTCATTGAGTCGATTTCCACTGGTTGCACTATAACTATCAAGTTGATCTTTCAGCATTTCACGATAGGTTTCCATAGTTTCAACTGCTTGAGTCCCTAAATCATTTAAGTCACGGAGGAATATAAAGGTGGAGGGGAGGATAAGATCCTCTTCTAAACGACTGAATTCACGGATTGCCTCTCGAGCTGGCCGGATCGAAGCACGTAAGAAGTGAAGTTCTCGGCGGTATTCGTTAATCAAAGAGATTATTTGGGGTCCAGGATTGTCTATCAACATGGGCTCAATACCTTCAATCTGTTCCCCTAACCGTTCAATGAGTAGTAAGTAGTTATCAAAAATAGTATCTAAAAGTGCATAGGCAAGGTAGTCTGATCCTGAACGTCGGCTTCTTCCTTTCATAGACCGGAGTCGTTCGCGGACGGGGTCAAATACATCCCCTGGCCGTTCTTGAAAGGTGATAAGATAGTTTTCTCCCATCACAATCGCTAACTGTTCACTGTGCATTTTTCCATCAGAGGGTTCTAAACGCATCATTTTAACGATAATGCTGATGTAGTGATCAAACTCTTCGACTTTAGGACGTTGCCCAGTATTAATAATATCTTCGAGAGTAAGGGGATGGATTGCAAATTCAGTTCCTACAGAAGCAATCGTTTCGGTATCGTGTAATCCGGTTATATCTAGCCAGGTAATACCTCCATCTTTTCTCTTTTCAAGTACCGTAGCAAGCTTTTCTCCCGTTGTTTCTTCTAAATTTGATTCATCGTATTGAATCATGTGAATCTTAACGGTATCTGTCTTCTGGCGTCCCACAAAAATTAACTCACCGGGAGATTTTCCTCTGGTCGCACTTCTATTTTTTACAAAACGGGCCATATACCTATCCTCCTTAGTCATCGTAACTGGTTCGAGTCTCTAGGGCAATGTAATCATACAAAATCAACTTTTTACTAATTTTAAAAGATTGTACTAAGTATAACAGGTTAACCTATTTAAGGTTATGGTTTTTTGAAAATCGTCAGACCTCCCAAATGAACAGTTGTTTCCGTTAAGAATTAGTTTCCATTTTGATGAACTATGAAAACTTTCTCAGTGAGCCCAGAAGTTTATATAGCTTACAATCCCAACCTAGCGTAAAGAGAACAAGCTCAAAACTATATCCTGTAGTATTTAAAAATTGTGTTTTACCTATAAGGGTGGTAAGATGAATCATCTTAAAAAATAAAGCCTGTCGTGAGACAAGCTTTAAGTACGCACAGCGCGTAGTCCTTTCGGACGGTTTGAATAAATTTTTATTTGAACTCTAGGTGTTATCTAAAAATTATCCTATGAAAATCTTACATTGAGTGGGAGGAGAAGTCAAGATGAAAAAAAGTGAAGCAGGAAATCATTATTACATTGGTCTCGATATCGGTTCGAATTCTGTAGGTTGGGCTGTCACTAATACTGATTATCAGTTGCTTAAGGCTAATCGTAAAACCCTTTGGGGTGCTCGATTATTTGAAACTGCAAACACTGCGGCAGACAGACGTTTATATAGATCATCAAGAAGACGCCACCAAAGGAAACAGCAAAGACTTTCATTATTGCAGAAAATCTTCGAGCAGCATGTAGAAAAGTCTGATCCAGATTTTTTCATCAGATTAAATGAAAGTTCTCTCCATAGAGATGATAGATATAAAAACTTTGCCCATACGCTTTTTGATGGAAGAGAATTCAATGACACGAGCTTCTTCAAAAAGTATCCAACAATATTCCACTTGAGAAGTGAACTTATCCACAATCCTCAGCGCCATATTGATATTAGAGAACTTTACCTAGTAATCCATAATATTTTGAAAAATAGAGGCCATTTCCTTTTTAAGAGCGAAAACATGGAGAGTTCTGTTTCTCTAGCTCCTCTAATTAATCAATTAGTCGATGGTATAAATAATACAACTAACTGTACCCTTACGTTATTAGCAGCAGAAGAAGAAGTAGGCGCTTCATTAAAGATTAAAAGAAAAAGAGAGAAAAAACAGAAGCTCAATGACATATTTTCGCTTTCGAGTGATAGTAATCTTGAAATTGAAGGAGCGCTAAAAAAAGTTACTAAAGAACTTATAAATGCTCTCTCAGGTTCTCCCTTTTTACTATCTGGTTTGTTCGACAATGAAGAATTTAAGGAGAGCGAAGTTGATAAAGTGGATTTTGAAAAGGATGATTACGAATCCAATAAAGATGATATTGAACGCATAGCATCTCCCGAGGAGTTTGAGCTACTAGAGACCCTCGAGGCAATATATAATTGGACTCTTCTTTCAGATATCTTGCATGGAAAAGAATATTTAAGTGATGCAAAAATAGAAGTTTACGAACAACATCGCAACGAGTTGAAGAATTTGAAAAAACTTATAAAAGAGTATGCAAATGAAAGTTATCACAAAGCTTTTAAATCATTAAAAGAAAAAGATAATTATGCACACTATATTGGCAAGGGTAGTGGACAGGGAGGTTTAATTCAAACTTCTTTTAAGAGCAAGTGCTCTCAGGAAGATATGTGTAAATACTTTCATAAATTATTAAAACCATTTGCGGACAATGAAAATGCGTTGTTGAAAGAGGTCTTGGATAAACTCGAAACTAGGACACTTCTGCCAAAATTAAGAGTGCGAAACAATAGAGTCATACCTCATCAATTACATCTCAAAGAATTGGAGAAGATTTTAAACAACGCAAAAATACAATTTCCTTTTCTTTCTATACCAGACAAGGACGGTTACTCCCCCATTGATAAAATCGTTTCGATGATGAGATTTAGGATCCCCTATTATGTCGGGCCCCTTAATACATCACATATGAAAGAAGAGGGTCGAGAGGGTTTTGCTTGGATGGTCAGAAGGAGCGGGACTGAAGGTCCTATTCATCCTTGGAATTTTGAGCAAATGGTTGATACTGAAGCTTCTGCTGAAAAGTTTATTCGACGGATGACTAATAAATGTACGTACCTGTACAGTGAAGATGTCTTGCCTAAACATTCACTTCTATATTCTAGATTTATGGTACTTAATGAACTAAATAATCTAAGGATCAATGGAGAATTAATTTCGGTAGAGCTTAAGAACAAGCTTTACGATGAGTTATTTCTCAAATCGGGTAAAAAAAAGATAACACTCACACTTTTGAAAAAATTTTTACTACACAACAACATTATCAATAAAGGAGATGAGCCAACTATTGAGGGGATTGACAATGGGTTTGCAAACTCTCTTTCGAGTTGGATTGATTTTCAATCATATTTAGATAATAAAATTATCTCTGAAGACCAAGTTGAGTCGATTATTACATGGAAAGCACTTTACGGTGACGATAATTCAATACTAACTTTGAAAATTAAAAATGAACTTGGAGAATGTCTTGTAGATGAACAAATTGTAGAAATTGTTGGAATCATTAAATCCTACAAAGGATGGGGTAGGCTTTCACGTAGGTTTCTTGAAGAGGTTTTTCACGTTGACCCAAAAACAGAGGCAGTTAGCTCAATAATCACTTTACTTCGTGAAACAAACAACAACTTAATGCAATTGTTGAGTAATAGATATGATTTCAATCTAGAAATCCAGAAAATAAATGATGAAGCGTTTGTTGATAAAAAATTTAATTATGAATCAGTTGTAGAACCTTTAAATGTATCGCCACCAGTGAAGAGACAAATTTGGCAGGCTCTGCTCATCGTCCAAGAGTTGATGAAAATAATGAAAAATGCTCCCAAAAAGATCTTTGTGGAAGTAGCTAGAGAGAAAGGGGATAAAAGAAGAACCATAAGTAGAAAAGAGGGCTTATTAAAACTGTATGATTCCTGTAAAAATGACGTTCAGTTTAACAATCAATTACTTTCTTCTTTAGAAGCCAAGACTGATACTGATTTACGAAATGATCGCCTCTATTTTTATTATACACAAATGGGGAAATGCCTTTATTCTGGCGACACAATAAACTTGAATAATTTAAATAATCCTCAATTCTATGATATTGATCATATTTATCCTCAGTCCCTAATAAAAGATGACTCTCTAAGTAATAGAGTTTTAGTCAAATCTCATTACAATGGATTGAAAAGCAATTCCTACCCAATTGATTTTTCTTGGCAAGAGAAAATGAAGCCCTTTTGGAATATGCTTTTAGCAAAAGAATTTATTTCTAAAGAGAAACACTACAGACTAACAAGACGAACAGATCTATCTATTGAGGAGTTATCATCATTTATCAATAGGCAATTAGTAGAAACCAGACAGAGTACAAAAGTGGTAACCACATTATTAAACTCCCTTTTCAAAGAAGATGACACAGAAATTGTCTATGTTAAAGCTCCAAATGTTTCAAGTTTTAGAAGGGATTTCGATATTCTAAAATCAAGAACTGTGAATGACCACCACCATGCACATGATGCA
>CAZGDR010000061.1:0-9077 GCA_964524755.1 uncultured Spirochaetaceae bacterium | reverse complement strand
ACCGCAATCTTACCGAATTGATAAATTCAACAATCTTGGTTACAGCTTTTTCAATAAGAGCCTTACCCTTCTCTGCTGTAGCATGACTTATATCTCCCCAAGCACCGCCGTTACAGTAGTCAGCAAAGGTGCCATAAGCAGCAAACGGAGATGATGTGCCAGGCAAGTGATCTTTGTAATAACTAAATTGTTCTAAAGGCAGTTCATTGGTTTGCTCTTCAAGTCTCAATACTTCTGGAGCTACGTGCATAAGCACGCTTGTAATCATCTCAGCTCCATGCCCTGTTCCCCACTCCTTGTCGCTAAGGATCTCGCTAGCGCCTCCTCCCACGGTCTTCCACCAATCTATCACGTAAGCATTATAACCCTCTTTAGCTAATTGACGACAGATAGCATCAAGAGCGCGGTTATTGAGGGAATGAAAGTTGACAAAGATAAGATGTTTTATGAGATCTTCACGTAAAAAAGAGCGTGCAATCGCCATATAATAACCTTCGAGAACCTGTTGTGGGACATGAATAGTGCCTGGATCTTGGGGTAACTCAAGAGTATCGCCATAAGGGATCGCTGGTGCAAAAAGAGCCTGTGCTTGGCTGGCAATTTTGGGAATGACAGCATTTGCCACCATCCAATCGGCCCCTAGGGGGCCGTGGGTTCCTAGAATTTCTATTGAGGCTACAGGTATAATCACTTTTCCTAAAGCGGCAGCCGCTTTACGATAATTAGCAGAAGTCAAGAGGGACAAATCAAATGTATTCATACTACACTAACCGATTTCCCTTCAGCTGCTGAGCGATCGATAGCATGCACCACTCGCATACTCTTACAAGCATCTTGGATATCGCTAAGGACTGGAGTATCGTTGAGAATTGCATCAACCAAATTGTCTATCTCGGCTTTAAACGGGTGATGATCTACACTACCTGAGTTTGGTGTGCTAGCTTCAAACTTCATCCAATCATCTTGATAGGGGAACAAGTCTTTGGCATAAAAACGGTTGTCACGACAAGCTCCACCGGTTCCCAAAAGATCAATATTAAATTGATAGGGAAAATGTAAGCCATCCAGAGAAGCTGACGCTTTACCAACTGTACCATCTTCGAAACGTAATGCCGCAACACAGGTTGTTAAGTAATCAAAATCATCACGCTTACCTACTGCATAGGCACTAACTTCTGCTACTTCTCCATGCAGGAAACGCAACAGGTCGACAGCATGACTGCCTCCAGTTATCATAGCCCCACCCGCAAACTTCTTCTGGCGAATCCAGTTGTAACTATTAAATTTAGGTGAGATACCATGCCAGTAATCAGCTTCTGCATAATATATTTCACCAAAGGCATCTTTGGCTAATAAACTTTTTATATTTTGTACCATCGGGTGCCAGCGTAACACGAAGCTCACTACACTCTTTGTATCGGAAGCCTCAGCTGCCGCATAGAGTTTTTCTGTTTCTTCAGCCGTAATACCAGCCGGTTTTTCAAGAATGACGTGTTTGCCAGCTTCTAGAGCAAGAATAGCTTCTGGTGCATGCAAATAATTGGGCATACACTCAGAGACAATAGCCACATTGGCATCTTCCAGCATATCTTCATACTCAGCATATACTTTCGCTTTTGACGCGTATGTTTTTGCAAATCTCTTTGCATTCTCAAAATTCCTACCACAAATCGCAGCAACATAAGTATGGGGGTTAGACTCTATAGCTTTAACGTGCTCAATAGCTACCTGTCCCGTTCCTCGAATTCCAACTCCTAACTTTTTAACCATCATGTAATCTCCAACATTTTATAAACTTCAACCGCATATTCACCAAATTTTGCTGAAGTGCGGACCTCTAAATTCCTGGGCCTCTCAAGTTCAATATCCATCGATCCAACCATCCGCGAAGGCCTAGCAGATAGGACAACCACCCGGTCAGAAAGAAAAACAGCCTCATTAATTTCATGGGTAATAAATAAGACGGTTTTCTTTGATTCTGCCCAAATCCGTTGTAATTCCAAATTCATCTTTTCTCGTGTAATTGCATCTAAAGCTCCAAACGGTTCATCCATTAAAATTAACTTTGGATCATGAATGAGTGCGCGAGCTAAAGAGACGCGCTGTTGCATTCCACCTGACAATTCATTGGGATAGGCGTTCTCAAATCCTTTTAATCCCACCAATTCCAATGATTCCATAGCTTTAGGGATATACTTTTTTTTGTCAAGCTTAAGGATCTCAATGGGCAATAAAACATTATCTAGGACTTTTCTCCAGTCCAATAAGAGTGCTTTTTGGAATACAAACCCAACTTCACGGGTTGGATCAAAGCGTTCATGATCCACATATATTTCCCCATCACTCTTTGGTAATAATCCTGCAATAATTTTTAATAGTGTTGTTTTTCCACAACCAGAAGGTCCTACGATGGAAACGAACTCACCTGGATACACATCGAATGTAACACCACCTAACGCCACTAATTCTCCATCTCGTGTAACAAATTTCTTTTTTAAATTTTTAATCGAGAGCAATGTCTTTTTTTCCAAGGAGCACCTTCCTAACTTATTCCCGACCTCCATACAGGTCGGGAATATTATAATTTTTTGTAATCTTCCTTAACAGAACCTAGAAATTATATTTGTACATGGGATCTGGGAGGAAACTATCATCAAAGCATTCTTCTACAGGGAATGAAAGTTTCTGCTGATATTGATCCACTAAATTATAAGTTTCTTTAATACGTGCTGGATCGATATAGCCGATACCTTTATTCTTGTAACGATCAGTCTGGAAGAATTCCATCACAACTTTCAGGTTAGCAACATAGTCATCCCTATTAATCGGATGGTATTCTGAGAGGATATCAATAGCCTCTTCTGGATTCTGTAATGTGTAATCCCATGCTCTATAGACAGCCTTTAAGAATTTCTTAAGCATTTCAGGTCTTTGAACAATTGTTTCGTCATTGGTTATGTATGAGTGTGCATAAGCATTGAAACCATAGTCGGCCCATACAAAGTAACCTAGCTTGTCAGCAGGGACAGCTTTTTCCATAAATGGTTTACCGGTATAGAGTTCAAAAACTGCATCTGCATTTCTTGAAGCTAAGGCTGAAACTTTAGCTGCTGGCTCAATATTGACAAATGTCACGCTAGCAGGATCAACACCGATTTGCTTTGCAAATGCCGGCCACATAACTTTATGACCATCTGTTGCAGGTACAGCTATCTTTTTCCCAGCTAAATCTTGTGGCTTTGAGATGCCACTATCTTTCCAGTAGAACGTACAGTTGGGGTGTTTATCAAAGATAATTCCAATAATCTTCACATCGGCTCCCTGTTCACGGTTGGTGATAGGAACAGGAGCATCAGAAATAGCTATATCTGCCTTTCCTGAGTCAATAGCCTGAACGGAATACCCCGAGCCTTGTCCAACAATGATGTTGACGTCCAACCCCTCTTCTGCAAACCATCCCATTTTCTCTGCAACATAGTAAACTGCATGGTCTCCTGTAATTTTCCAGTTTAATAGAAAATCGACTTTCTCTAGTTTTGCTGGTGCTCCGGCCTCTGTTTGGCCAGCAGCCCAGACCATGGTACATACTAGTAACATCAGTACTGAAACTACCATAACCTTTTTTTTCATAAATCGTTCCTCCTATATGTTTACACTTTTTGATCTTTAAATGCCCAAGGCATTAACAAGCGTTCAAAAAGGGCAACTACCCAATAAAGAGCTGCACCAGCGAGAGATATTACTATTAAAGCAGAAAATATCGGTGGTGTGTCCATCGTATATTGTGAGTTGATAATAATGTATCCTAACCCACGGTCACTGGCGATAAATTCGCCGACTATTGCTCCGACAATACTCATGGTCGAACAAATCTTTAGCCCTGAAAAAATATAGGGCAAAGAGTTTGGAATTCTAATTTTAAGAAATATTTGCAGTTTACTAGCATGTAAATAATTAACGAGGTCGAGCAGATCCTCTTCAATTGAAACTAACCCAGTCATAGTATTAATGACTACTGGAAAGAAGCTAACTAAGAAAGCAATCAGAATATTTGTTTTTACACCATACCCCATCCAGAGTAGAATGATAGGAGCGATTGCAATAATAGGTAGACTATTAATGAACGTAAACATAGGCATTATTAATTTCTTAAAATGCTTTGACCAGACAATTGCAATAGCTAACCCTACCCCTAATACTGCGGTAAAACTGAAACCAATTAAAAACTCAGCGAGTGTGGTCCTGATATGTAAAGGCCAATTATAATTGGCATCAGGTTGCTTAAAGAGCAGGTGGCTAATGGCACTAGAAGGCGTCGGTAACACATATTCAGGAACATTAAAAATCCTTACACTAAACTCCCAAAACAAGAAGAACCCAATAATCACCAGGGCTGATTTATAGTTATCCTGAACTAACCGATTCATATACTTTTTCGTCTTCACCATAGAGGAAACTTTTGTAGCCTGAATTTCCATTTTCATTTTTTCACCTGCACATTATTCCAAGGCATACAAACCTTCTCAAGAAAGTTCATACTAGAAAAGAGCGAGATACCGATTGCCGATAACAAAAGAAGACAGGCAAACATGGTCGGAGTGTCGATAAAAGCTTGCGCATCTCTTAGCAAATAGCCTAATCCTTTTTCAGCAGCAATAAATTCTCCTACAATTGAACCAACTACACACATAGTGGCACTGATCTTTAATCCTGCAAAAATATAAGGAAGTGAATTAGGAATCCTAATTTTAATAAACACTTGCCGTTTAGAGGCATTCAAATAACGCACGAGGTCTAATAGGTCATCGTCGACATCAAGTAATCCAGCTGCCGAGTTTATAACTACAGGGAAGAAGGCAACCATAAATGCAACTAGAATGTTAGGTAAAAAGCCATAGCCAAACCAGATTAAAAACAGTGGAGCTAGAGCAATTTTTGGCAAGGAGTTGAATAGAATAATGATTGGAGAAAGTAATTGTGAAAGTCCCTTTGACCAAGCAAGTAGGATAGCCAATCCAATCCCTAAAATTGCCGTAAAAGCAAAACTTACCAACACTTCCATCAACGTTGTTCTTATATGAATCCACCAATTATATTTATAGGCAATACGAGGGTCGAAGAGGTGACTAAAAACAGCAATCGGCGAAGGCAATATAAACACTTTAATTTTGAATACCACCACGATAAGTTGCCATATCGCAAGGAATATAAAGAAGTACAGCAACTTAGGAAGCAATTTTTTAAGCGAGAGCATTATACTTTTTCCCATAGATCCTCAACCCCGGCCTGTATTCTGGCTTTTTCAATTTCTTCATAACGATACCCTAATCCATAGTCCCCTAGCGTATCGAGATACACACACCCTTTTCTTCTTTGATAAAGCCCTGGGTGGATCCGTTGCTCATTAGCTGAAACTTCTGGATAGAATTGCATCGCATTGGTTTCAACCCCCATAATCGTAACAGCTCGGGCAGCTAATTGCACATGAGGAATTTGGGCTAACATTGGATTTGTTAAATCTTGCACCATGAGCGTCATACCATGTTCTTTGGCCCAACAGAGACTCAGTAGCGCTCCAGTTAATGTTTTACAAGTTTTTAAAGCAACACCTGTCCAGCCTAATTTTTGTCCATATTCAAGATGATGCCAATCATGAGCACTCTCATCCATAAACAACGGTTTACGGGCACTCACGGAGTGGACATCAATCGGATATTTCATTATATCGTACGGGAATGGTTGCTCAACATAGAGAATTAAAGCATAGATGCGTGGGTACTCTACCAACAGTCGATCGAGAATATCACACACATAAGCTGGATCAGTTACGGTACAGTTAAAATCAGCAGTGAGCCACTCGACACCCATTTTTAAGGCAATCTCTCCCACGACAACCAACCTTTCGTAGTCCCAAGCACTATCATTTCCAGAAAGTTTCACTTTCAGACAAAGCAACCCGTCACGCTCAATCCACTCTGAAAGATAGAATGGATAACCATCATCAATTACTTCGCCATCAAAACTCTCTTCATCAATGGCATCTTTGCCCCCGACAAGATGCCAAGCAACCTGTTTTGTAGGCATCTCCTCTTTAGAAAGGAGATAGTCTGCGGGATATTTATCTTGGAAGATAGATTTGTATGCATCAGTATAGTACCAAGCTAAATCATGATTCATGTAAGGAGTTGTTAAAGTTTGCCAAGCATCTATCTTGTGGCATATCCCGTAAGCATCATACATGGCTAAGTCGAATAAGGAGTTACATACCAGTGCTGCTAGCCATGGCATCTGTAGCGACTCTTTAAGTTCGCTATTATATTTTGTCCAAATTGCATGTAGCTGTTTATTGATAAACTGATGTCCAATTTCCATTGGATGGCCTTCTAACGTAATTTCCCTCCATGCATCCCGCAGTAGCACACAAAAATCTTGTAATTGTTTTTGACGGTAGGCATAGGTAAGTGTTCCGGGCCAAACCCAAGCAACACTTAGTGGTGTTTCACCCCAACCTTGTGCGGTAGAACCGTTCATATCTTCAATCTCAATACGAGCTCGCGCTGAAACTACATGTGTTGTAATTTCTGGACCAAACTTCAATGGCACTCTTGTTTCTATGGGACAAAAATAAAGTTCACAATCTAAAATTGTAATATCATATTGGTTCATGCAACGCCCACCTTCAGTAAAATAATACCACACTTTTTCATTTAGTCAACTTAATGAACAAATTATTTTTAACTTTTTTTCCCCTTCCTTCCGAAGATGCTTTATAGTGTAGATATGAAGCCAACACTACCCACAGAGATGCAAAACCTATGGGATTCGCTCAACTTGATAGAGCACTCCATCCCCTATACTACTCGTGCTAATATTGCCAAAAGTCTCGATGTCAGTAGAACAACGGCCTCTAATCTTGTATCTCAGTTAATTTCGTTGGATTTGGTTGCAGAACTAGACTCCACAATAAACGGCAGAGGACGTCCTGCAATCCCATTAACACTATCTACAACAACTTGGAACGCATTAGGAGCCTCTTTTCATGGTAACCAATGGCATTTTCTCTTGATAGATCTGCTCGGACACGGGGTTCTCGAACATATAGAATATGTCGAGGAAGTTAGTGTTGAACAATTTTTAGAAAAACTTTTTTTAGGCTTAGATTTCATGATAGCTTCAGCTCCAGGAAAACTCCTACCCCTCATTGGGATTGGAACACCAGGCTTGGTTGATACTAATACCGGCATTATCACTCGGGCAGATGACTTGGGGTGGAAAGAGGTTAATATTGGGCAAAAAATAAAACTGCACACCGGCTTTGATTGTTATGCGATAAATCGTCACCGGGCAGCAGGGTTAGCCGAGGCTCGCTTTGGTTCTGGTCGTGCAATAAAAAATTTAATTTATATTGGAATTGGAACGGGCATTAGTGCAGCATTTATTAATGATGGGGTTTTGTTAGAGGGAGCCAATTATAGTGCTGGAGAAATTGGCCATATGCTCATTGACCCCGATGGCCCTCTCTGTGGTTGCGGTCGCTATGGATGCTTACAAGCTTTCTCTTCGAGTCAGGCTTTAGTCAGACTTATGCAAGAGAAGTACCGCTCTCTCATCGCCCTTGGAGAAACAGTTGAACAAAATGTATTGTGGGAAGCAATCGAAACTAAAGAACTAACCGGAGACATGATTGCAGAAGAGGCCAACAAAGGGAATCTTATCGCCGTCGAATGCATGCAGAAAATCGCGATACAGTTAGGAATCGCCGTTTCAAATTTAATTAATATGATTAACCCACAGAAGATTATTATTGGTGGAGCCTTAGGCAACAGTGGCCCGTTGTTGGCTGATCTCATTCGTAAGGAAGCCGCACTTAGAGCTATGGCTTCCCCCTTCTCTACTGTTCAGATTGAAATGAGCAACTTGGGGAACCGTGCTAGCGCACTAGGATCTGCAAGTATTCCCCTCAGTTATAAACTTGAGCTGGTAGCACAGTAAATCCACCAGCTCTTCAATCACTCCTACAAAGTAGCGAGCATCGCTTCAAAACGTTTTCCGTACTCAATGAAGTTCGCGATACGCTTTTCTTCAGTACTGACAGCCGATTCATCGTGGAAGACCACTTCCATATGAGGCTCCATGCTATAATAACCGGAGTATCCACCTTTAACGAGATCACTCACTATCTCTTTAACATCTCCTTTACCCTCACCTGGATAACAGAAATGCTGGGTCTTTCCATCTTCGCCTAAATAAGCATCCTTAATATGCACGTGAACGATGTGTTCTTTGACATGCTGATAGAACTCTAAAGCATTCTGCATGGGGTATGGGTAATCTTTACGCCCATCTGCTGTGATGGGGGGATTCCCTGTATCGAAAACCAGCTTCAGGCCAGGAACCTTTTCAAGCATTAACAAGGTATGTTCATAGCTCATACCACCATAGGTGTGACAGTTTTCGTGCACAGGAGTCATTCCCTGATCAAGGAAAGATTGGCAGATCCAATTCATACGCTGCATGCGTTCATCTACCATCTGGTCTTCAGCAATACGCCCTGAAGCATCTTCTATTACTTTATAACTCATAATCCGCACAAGATTAGTGTTTAAACGCTGCATGCGTTCAATGGTCCGTTTAACCACTGTTTTGGTCTCTTCAAAAGGAGCGGTCATAGGTACGCCCCAATTGGCGATTGATGAGCCCAAACAAGGAACGGTGATTTCGTTCTTCTCAAGTGCTGCCACTACTTTGTCAAATTCTTTTTCAGGCAAGTCATGCGCTAGGGTCTTATCTACAGCTCGTAATTCAATGGCGTTCCAACCCAACTGCTTTAAAACTGCGATTTGTCCATCAATACTATTCGCAGCTTCATCTGCAAATCCGGTTAATTTTCTCATAAAAACTCCCTTAATTAAGATATAAACGTTAGTAAACCAATCCTTAATGTATCATTATTTTATGTTTTGTCAACTCATTGGACTAATGAGAGAGTTTCTGGTTTGCCCCAATGGTTACTTTAAAATGGTTGTATCGGCGATCAAAGCATCGATGACTTCATCCATCAATCCTACATCATCGAG
>CAZGDR010000060.1:0-9339 GCA_964524755.1 uncultured Spirochaetaceae bacterium | reverse complement strand
TTGGTCAGGTGGTTCTCTTATCCGAAAGCAAGAGATAAGTCACATGCCAGTGAGTCTATACATGGATGAGCTGATGGCTAAAGACCCCTCCCTGCGCAAAGATACAACCGGTTGTGGTGATAACTTTGTAGGTGGAGTCCTGGTTGCTATTGCCAAAAAACAACTGCAAGACAAAAATGGGGCGATTGACATGCTTGACCTTTGTGCATGGGGAGCTGCCTCAGGTGGTTATACTTGTACCTATCATGGTGGAACCTACCACGAGGACAAGCTTGGCGAAAAAGCATCGTTATTGGAACCAGTAGTTGAAGCGTATAGAAAATCAGTAGGAGTACAGTGATGCAACCTCAATTTGTACAGTGGGGAGCGGGTAATATTGGCCGATCATTTATTGGACAAGTATTTGCCCGCAGTGGTTATAAGGTGACCTTTATCGATATCGATACAAAGCTAATTGAAGCATTGAACCGAGAAGGTCAATATGTGGTAGAGGCTATTTCCCGTCAAGGAATTGAAAAACTACCCATTACAGGGGTTTCTGCTATCCACGGCTCAAACCAAGAGCTTCTGAATGCTGCCATTGTAGCAACTGATCTCATGGGAGTCTCAGTGGGTAAAAATGTTTGGCCAGCGATAGCCAAGCAACTCGGAGAAGCTATAGTAGCACGCTACTCTCAAAAGCCTCACCATCCTCTCGACATTATTCTGGCAGAGAACATACACCAAGCTGCGACTTTTGTAAAAACGCTACTCCTCCCCCACCTCCCTCCCCACTTCCCCTTTGACGCCTATGTAGGGCTTATAGAGACGAGTATTGGGAAGATGGTGCCTATTCAGACAAACGCTAATCCTCTCGTTCTGCGTGCAGAACCATACAATGAACTCATTGTCGATAAGGAAGGTTTTCTTAACCCTATCCCAACTATAACAGACTTGCACCCAGTGAGTCCGATTGCCGCCTACGGTGATCGTAAGTTGTTCATCCATAATTTAGGTCACGCCACTGCGGCTTATCTCGGATATAAAGCCCATCCAGATAAACCTCTGATAGCTGAGGTATTGGAAGATTCTGTTGTGAGTACGCAGGTACGCGCTACTATGCTTCAATCTATGCAGATATTACTGCAGACTTATCCCACCGTTTTAGACCAAAAATCACTTGAAGACCATATTGATGATTTATTAGAACGTTTTAAAAATAGAGCTCTCGGTGATACTGTCTTCAGGGTAGGTCGTGATTTAGCGCGTAAATTACACTACGATGACCGTCTCATGGGAATCATTATTCAAGCCCAGAATATGGGCTTACCTTGGTCTTCCATTGGACGGGCTTATTTGGCGGCCCTCTCATTCACTGCCAAGGATGGCTCAGGTGAGCCTTGGCCAGCTGACCGCCAATTTTTAGAAAGCTTACAGGGACTCAAGCGTCGTGAAATAATTTACAAAGCAAGTGGATGGAAAGATTCCAATCTATCACCACAACTGTTTCAAACTATTGCCGACGCCTTTGAGAACATTAATTAGATTACTCTTTTTCCCACGTATTAGGTCCCATGGTGAGGTGGTCAAAAGTCACCTCACACCCGCCCTTTTTAGGGGAACAAGCGTAAATACCGACATCTAGGGTACCCTTGAAGGCGTGTAAGTGAGTAATGCGCATCTGCTCCCAATTCTTTCCGTCTTCTGCAGTTTCAATAAAAATGTCTGGACCCCGTTTTTGAACTCGATACCACATCGTATTCACCGTTGAGGCAATATCCTCTGTTGCCCAATCTGAATAGCCGAGGTTAGTTACTACGGAACCGAGACGAGAAAATGATTCATTTTCATACTCAATGGATGATTTTATCCAATTGTCAGAATCGATGCGCACCATCACTCCGGCCTGATCATAATCTGCGTTTCCTTTAAAATGACAGCGAACTGTGAAGCTAAAATCTTCGTTTACGGTAGTTAAGAGCGCGTGCCCGTTATCGCGCCTAAATCCATAATGTGTTCTCTGCCAAAAATCGGTTTCAGTCCCACAAGTCAGACGTAAGATCTCACCATCCCAGGTGTGTTTGGGCTCATTGAGCCAATGCCAATCTTTACCATGTTTAAACATTACAAACCTCCATCAGTTTTGAAAATGCTCCTCAGTCTACACTCTATTGTGTATTAATGCAAAAAAGAAATCTGTCGGGCGAACTACGTACGTACCCCATATCAGCTGTTCAGCAGAGGGTTCTTCTCGTAATTCCACTAATGCAAAGTGACACAATTGGTCATAGAAGAACTGACTCAACTGCGCAACAAGAATATCAGCTTCATCCTCTTCATCTTCTTCATCTTCTGACTCTACAAATGCGAAGAGAAATTTTAATAATTCTATCACATATGTGCGTACTGGTATCCATTGCTTTCCAGTATGTAAAAACAAGAGAAAAAGGTAATTCATCACAGCGGGATAGGGAAAATCATCAGAAATGTAAAATTCATAAAAGAAATCATCGATACTTTCTATCAAATTAGAAGCTTCGATCGCATCGACGAACGTTCCATGAGTATATGTAACAAACAATGGGTAGGCATTACGGACATCGAGGTAAAATAGAACACTCTCTTCCAAAGGGATCATTAAATCAGATAGTTCTTCCTCTAAAGGAGGCGCAAAATCATCTAACTCAAAATCTCCAGGAATAGAAGTCAAGGTAAACGCATTGCGTTCAGAGTCATCCATAGCTTCGATAACCTCAATCGCATGGGCTAGCTCTGTAATAAGCAGAGGATTCACATCCATTCGTAAACAACGCGCCTCAAGATTAAAACGATGATCTTCATTATCGAGATACTCATGCAAAACGGCTCGAGATTTGGAAATCTCTAGCGGTTCATCCAAGATTTCTCGGGCTAGAGGAGTCAATAGAGGTTCCCATGTCGACCATGGGAAGGTAAAGTCTTCTAGTTGTGCAGTAACGGACAACACTGGAAAAGATGCGCGAAAATCAGCTTGTTTTCCTTCTCCCCCTAAAACTGCAATCTCTGGGGCTAAGAGGAAACACAGTAACTGCCATGCTGTTTTTGTATTGGCATAGGCTGCCAATTGCCGCGCTTCTAGATCAATAAACAATGATAATACAAAGTATTCTGGAAACTTCCAATCATTCCTGTTTCTACCTCCAGCGGGACGAAGATGGGGTGGCACTTTTTGTTGTAAAAGTTGCTTATCGGGTTTGTCATACACCATACAAAGGAAGCTACCCCGTCTGGAATACCGCCAGCGCCCAAGAATGTGGCGGGGTATAAAATTGGGAGGAAGTAAGTAGTTCCCCCAGAGAACCTCAATTACATCTTGGCCTAGGATAGTGTTCTCTTCAAAAGCAACTGAATCTAATAGAACAACTTCGCTGTAATACTTATTTATGCACCTAGTCATGCTAGTTGAGTTGAGAACGAGAGGGGCTCCATTTTGTAAACCGGTTAGGTAAAAGAGCATAGATTCGTTGTCCACAGACGCGTAAGAGTGTTGAAAATTCGTGGTTTGTGTAAACGAACCATTATCAAACACCAGAACGAGACGGTATGAAAACAGATCAATAGCGTCCATATTCTGCCTCAGGTGACGAACAAGAATGGTCTCTGAAGAGTCAAGGGTTACTTCACAGGTTATAAACTGAGATTGTGAAGTGTTCGACACTTCATAAAAAGCCCAATAAGCAGGATTATTTCTTAACGTTTTTAGTAAAGCTTGTTGCTGTGGCTGTAATTGAGGTCCAACGTCGTTCTTGAATTCTGCAAGAAGTCCTGCATTGGTGATTATGTTTGAAACAACATATTCCACTCGACTCCCCGCATACCATTCAGGATCAAAACGAGGCGCTCCCATATCAAATGCCATAGCACTTATCGTTTGGAGGGTCGCAAGGAAATCTTCTCGTTCTTCAGCCCAACTTACCATCGCAGGAACAAGTGAATTAAGAACCCTCATATTAGAACTATAAAGTTCTTGCTCATGATTTATCTTCATACACTTGTATACCCTTACCACGCCAAATTTGCAACCAATCTAATAATATTTCCCTAATTAAACCTTATTCGCCCTTGAGCTGTAATAACCTTTTCTGGCATAGTCTTGATTATGAACCAGCTAGTAGGACAGCTCCTTGCCATCATTACGGCAGCCTGTTGGGCCCAGAACTCTCTAATTTATGCACATGTAGGGACTCAATTTAATTCAAACACTACTGCCCATATCCGCCTTTGGATTGCAGTTCCACTGATGTTGTTGGTACACTTGATCTTTGAAGGATCGTTATTCCCCCTCGATATGTCCATGCGTTCATTTCTACTGATTGGAATTTCCGGTGTCCTTGGATTCTGCATCGCGGACCTTTTTCTCTTTCACTCTTTCGTGACCCTCGGAGCTCGTCAGACCATGGTAATTATGACTACCAGCCCTCTCTTTGGCGCCCTTTTAGCTTGGCTGGTACGCGATGAGACGCTCACTACTTTACAAATTACCGGCATGTTCGTAACGCTTTTAGGAGTAGCCTGGGTAGTATTTGCCGATCGCTCAACAGGCATCACGGGCGAGAGAAAAAATACTTTTAAGGGAATCGCTATTGCCCTCGGGGGCTCACTATCGCAAGCTATAGCTTTTGTTTTAGCTGATGTAGGAATGACCGAAGCAGTATCGGCGATTTCAGCTAATGTAGTACGTCTTACTTTTGGATTTTTTGCCCTCATTTTATTTGCTCTGCTGAGAAAAACCTTTATTCAGGATTTTAAAAGATTTGCCACAAAATCAGGTCATAAAGCTCTGTGGTTAATGTTTCTAGCAGCTTTGGTTGGTCCAGTCCTAGGTATAATCCTTAACCTACAAGCCCTAAAATTAGCCCCAGTTGGGGTTGTCACGACCCTCTCGCAACTTACACCAGTCATGCTCCTTCCTATGGAAAAATGGTTTTTCAAAAGGAAGGTCTCCCCTTTTGCTATACTTGGAACCCTCTTAGCAGTGGCAGGATCTGCTTTATTGTTTATCTGAGATGGACAAACGAACTCCTGTGATTTATCATGACCATATACTCCCCGAGGAGAAGAAACTATGAAGCAAGCTCTCTCATATGTCTTTATCACCCCTTATACAGTTGCTAAAAGCCGTACGGGTGGAGTTGTTAGTCGATTACTGAGCCGTGTGGATCTACAGTTGGTCGGAGCACAGATGATTGCTGCGGATAGAGAATTTTCCACAGCGTATGCTAATAATTTACGCGAGCAAATTGATCCAAAATTTCCAAGTGCAATGGAGTTGTTAAGCGGGTATGTTGAGAAAAGCATCGCTCCTTCGACTGAGCGTCCGCACCGTACACTCATGCTCATCTTCAGAGGAGTTGATCCCTGCAAAAAGCTGAGTGATATCTGTGGTGCTCTTTATCCAGAAAACAGGAGTATTGAATCTCTTACTGGAGAGACAATCCGTGATACCTATGCTGACTTGATTTATGATTCCAGTAAAGAAAAACGGATCTCTTATTTTGAACCAGCTGTCCTGACCCCTCGTCATCAAAAAAACGCGGACACAGTCCTTCGCCTGTTAGCGCGGTGGTTACCAGCACAGCCCAATATCATAGAGAATATGAAGTATCCTAATCCCCAAAAGATTGAAAGGACATTAGTTATCATTAAACCAGATAACTGGAGATTTGCTTCCTCAAAACCAGGAACTATTATTGATATGTTTAGCCGAACAGGGTTACGTATTGTGGGAGTTAAAATTCACCGCATGTCCGTTGCCGAAGCTATGGAGTTTTATGGGCCAGTGAGAGAGGCTCTGAAGAAACGCCTTGCTCCTACGTTTGGCGAAAAAGCTAAAGAGGTCTTGGAGTCTGAATTTACTATTCAGTTATCTAAAGCAACTCTGGAGAGGCTCACAGAGAGTTTTGGCGTTGAATATGCCCACGATCAATTCGAACAGATTATAGAGTTTATGAGTGGCCGACGCCCCTCAGAGTGTCCGCCCGAACAGCTACATGAACCGGGAACCGTAAAGTGTATGCTCCTCGTCTATGAAGGTGAAAACGCCACCAAAAAAATCCGTGAGGTCTTGGGACCAACCGACCCCTTAAAAGCACCTGAAGGTACCATACGAAGAGAATTTGGCAGTAACATTATGGTTAACACAGCCCATGCGTCAGTCTCGCCCGAAAACGCTATGCGGGAGATGGCAGTAGTCAACATCCACAAAAACAGGTGTGCCGAAATTATACAAGCATACCTTCAGATGCTCTAAACCCGCCTACTTTTGCCCGTAATAAGCATGCGGACCATGTTTCCGTAGATAATGCTTCTCCGTCAGGTAGGCCGGTAAGTGAGAAGCTTGTGGATTGACTCCTAACGTAATCCAGGCCATTTTACAAACCTCTTCCAATACAACTGCATTATAGACAGAGTCGGCAGCATCCTTTCCCCACGCAAAAGGACCATGGCCAGCTACTAAGACCATCGGTTGTTCAAGCGGTTCGATCTCTTCAAAAACTTTTGTTATCAGCTTTCCGGTTTCATATTCATAGTTGCCTTCAACTTGATCCTTACTCATCATGGGCGTACAGGGAATGGGAAGATGACTATGATCAGCATGGGTCGTACCAAAAACAGGAACGGATTTTCCTGCTTGTGCCCACCCCACTGCATGTGGTGAATGGGTATGTGTAATTCCACCGATTGAGGTAAAGGCTCTATAGAGGACCAAGTGGGTTTGCATATCACTTGAAGGACGTAGAGAGCCCTCCACTACCTTCCCCTCTAAATCGACAACAACAATATCCTCAACTCTCAGTTTATCGTAGGGAACACCTGAAGGTTTAATAGCAAAGACACTAGCTGCCCGATCAATCGCTGATACGTTCCCCCATGTGTATAGTGCTAAATTCCGTTTTGGAATCTCCATATTAGCTTCCCAAGCTTCTTGTTTAAGTTTTGCATATCGACTCATATTCTCCTCCTTGCAGAGATATTCTACTATAATGTAATATTGATTGCCATCATCGACGGCCCCACGATGACTCGCATATTTTCATGTTGCCACGCTGGCAAGAATTTCCAAGCTAGATACGGTACAGCTATACCAAAAAAAGTTCCAATAGCAGATCCGGCAAGCACATCAGAAATAAAGTGATTCCCACTGGCAACACGCAATATGGCTGTCGAGGCCGCAAAAGTCCATGTGGCAATAGTTACTGGCAAGCGATACGGACTCTCTGGGTATCGTAAAGCAAACAGCATGTGGGTAAAGCTGGCTCCGGTAAAGGCCATAATTGAGTGCCCCGAAGGAAATGACTGATCAAAATCCTCCTCTAAGGGAGGATAATCAGATGAGGCGGGGAAATATTCATAGGGTCGAATACGATTGATTGTATTTTTAAGGAGCACACGGGTACCATACGAGAGAGCACTTGAAGCTCCATAAAGGAGAGCAATCTCAAGCCAATCACTCGACGGAGCCACAACAGAGAATAAAGCTGGGCTGAAAAAAGAGAGGTACTGGGTAACATCACTTGTGATTGCTAATGGCTTGGAGTAAGGAAACATTGACCAGCGATCAAACGCAGGAACTTCATCTCGATTGGGAATCGCCGTTAATTGACTCATTATCGCTATCAATAGAACGAAGACAACTAGTAATTTATGGCCACGTTTCCCTTTCACTCATCTCCTCCAAGTTAAAATCTATAGTTACTTTACCATAATTATGCAAAGGCACCTAGAGTTTTTAGGTTACCTGTTCTACAATTCCAGCAGGAGGAACGCACATGGAATATGATATTGAAGTTATTGAGACTGAAGAACTACCTGCCCTCTCAATCCGAAAAACAGCCACGGCGAGCCAACTTCCACAAGAAATTAAGGCTGCTTACCAGATTATTACGACCTATCTACAAGACTTAGGAGTCAAGGACGCTGGTCAAGCCTATATTGCCTATTACAATACAAACATGAAGCATTTAGATGTTGAAATGGGATTTGTGACTGACAAGAGATATCCTGGAGATGATGGTGATATTAATGCAGAAACTATCCCAGCCGGGAAAAAGGTCTCCTTCATTCATAAGGGTTCCTACAAAGAGATGGGACTTGGCTACATAGCCGCTACGAAGTGGATGCAACACAACCAACATCGTCCAACTGGAGTGGTGTATGAATTCTACTTAAACTCACCAGAAAACGTCCCTGAGGAAGACCTGCGCACAAGAGTGGAATTCTTGTTAGAGACTTAAGTAGGACTTAGTCCTTATATCCAGTTGTTGATTCACGCACTACTAAATGGGGCTCTGTTCTGACTTGAAATGGGTCTATCTCTTCTCCATTAGTGAGCCTATCTATATACTCAACTGCTTTTTCACACAACTCTTGATACGGCTGAGCAATGGTGGTAATTGTAGGATAATACATGGAAGCGAATTGGACATCGTCCATTCCCATTACTGCAACATCTTGAGGTACCCTTTTCCCCGTGCGGAGTAAGGTTGTAATAGCACCAGCAGCAATAAGATCATTTTGCCCCCATAAACCATCAAACTCTAGCCCCTTGTCTAAAAATTTCCTTACACCGAAGACCCCTTCTTCAAAACTAAATTCGCCCTCATGTAATAGATCTCGACTACATTCCAGACCATTTTTTTCGATAGTGTCTCGAAATCCTTGGTATCGTTCACGACATAAACAGATTTTAAAACTCCCTGTGATAGTTGCTATCTTTTTACAACCACAGGCAATGAGATGTTCAGCAGCCAGCACTCCAGCATAATAATTATCTACAATAATATTAGGGATTTTTTCATTATTAAAAGCTCGGTCAATGACCACTATGGGAGTGTTTGTCGACCGAGATAGATTCACCACATGACTCTCATCCGAAACCCGAGATAAGATTATTCCATTGATTTTTTGACGCAACAACATATCTATCGCTGTAGCTTCGCGTTTATAATCATTTTGAGTATCACAAATAAAAAGATTTAGCCCACGCTTTGCAGCACTCTCTTCAATATATTTTATAACTAAATTAAAGGAAGGGTGAGCAATTTCTGGCACCAACAATCCTATATTTTTAGACGTTTGCAAGCGTAGGCTTTGGGCAAGGAGGTTAGGACGATAATTCACCGCAATTATAGCTTCTTCAACTCGTTTACGTGTTTCATCATTTACACGCACTGTTTTATTGATAACACGCGAAACTGTTGAGGGAGAAACTCCAGCTAATGCGGCTACATCTTTCAGTGAAGTCATCCCAACCTACCTATCCTTATTATAATTTCAAATCTGGATTGCCTGCACCAAAGTGTTTTAGAATTACAATAGGAT
>CAZGDR010000059.1:0-9391 GCA_964524755.1 uncultured Spirochaetaceae bacterium | reverse complement strand
TAGAGCAACAGACTCTTAATCTGTGGGTCAAAGGTTCGATCCCTTTGCGGCTCATGCAGGAATACCAACATTAAAATGTTGGATTTTATGCCACTGCGAGAGTGGTGGAATTGGCAGACACGCTAGACTTAGGATCTAGTACCTTTGGTGTGAGGGTTCAAGTCCCTCCTCTCGCACTTGACTTTTTAGTGTAAGAACAGGTAAGATGCGACGCGAGTTTGCGAGAGTAGCTCAGTGGTAGAGCTCCACCTTGCCAAGGTGGATGTCGAGGGTTCAAATCCCTTCTCTCGCTCTAAAGCAATTAGTTTGTAGTAAACAAATTAGTTGCTTTTCTTTTATATTTGAGTTTTTGTTATTTACTTATACCATAATATATTAATTTTCTCTTTACTAAAAGAACAAATTATAGTAGGCTCTCCTGTAGGTTTTGACTTGTTATTTGTCGGCATCTACACTGACCCTGTTGATGCGCATCTTCATACAATGGAGTGACCCGTTCAAGCTGGGTCGCTTTTTTGTTCTGTTTTTGTTATAATTGTTTGGATAAGCGCATTGCCCTTGCCGAGTTGGTGTGGCATGCTTACTATAGATAAACCAAGAGTAAAGAGGAATTTAGGATGATTGCTGATCAAAAAGTTAAAGAACTTGAAAACTCAGCCGTAGAGCTAACCATCACGGTTAAGCAAGAAGCTCTCGCTGATGCATACACTAAAGTATTACAGAAATATGTGAAAACCTTGCAAGTGCCAGGTTTCCGTAAGGGAAAAGCACCCGCATCAGTACTAGAGCAAAAATTTGGTCCTAGTATGCGTGAAGAAGGTGTCTATACCACTATAGATACTGCTGTGCAAGAAGCATTAGAAGCTGTTGAAGAGAAGTATAAGCCACTTCCTTATAGCCAACCCGATTTAGTGGATGAAGAGTCAATTGCAACTGATATCGATAAAGATTTACAATTTGCAATAACGTATGACATCATGCCCTTGTTTGAACTTCCCGCCTATACTGGTCTTACGGTAGAGGTTCCTGAAGTTGAGATCTCTGATGAGACCGTACACCAAGAGATCGAAAAGCTTCGTGATCAAAACGCAATGGTAATTGAAAAAGATAAAGCTGTAGAAATTGGCGATATCGTGACTCTCAATTATGTTGAACTTGATAGTGAAGAGAAGGAAGTTGCTGGTACCGAAAGAAAAGATTTTGTCTTTACTGTTGGTTCTGAAACTAACTTCTACAAGATGGACCAAGATTTAGTTGGGATGAAGAAAGGTGAAGTCAAATCTATTGAGAAAAGCTTTCCTGAAGACCATGAATATTCTGAATATGCTGGAAAAACAATTACCCTACGTCTTGAACTTACTCAAGTAAAGGTCCGTGATGTACCCGAACTCGATGATGAATTCGCACAGGATGTGGCTGATGAGTATAAGACCGTTGCCGACTTAGTTGCGGGGACCAAAGAAAAACTCGCGGCTTCTCTTGAGCGTCATCTCAAAGAGGTAAAACTTCAGGCGATTATCGATAAGATTTTTGAAAAACTTGAAATTTCCATTCCCAAAACAATGGTCGATGTTGAAGTAAATTCTTCGTGGAGTCGGTTTGTCTCTCAATCGGGAATGCCTGAAGAACAGGTTCTCAAATTTTTAGAATTCCAAGGGCAAACTAAGGAAGACTTTACAGCTGCTTGGCGGGAGTCGGCAGAGAAGCAGATTCGTGTGCAGTTGTTGATGGAAAAAATTAAAGAAAAAGAAAACTTCACCGTTGATGAAAATGATTTAGAAGCTGAGGTTGAAACTCAGTTACAAGAGATCACCGATGAAAATACTAAGAACTACTATAAGACTATGATCGAAGAGGACATGAAGATTCAAAAAGCAGGCGATTTCTTGCTAGAAAACAACACCCTAACTGTGGGGAAGACTGTCCCTTACGAAGAATTCATGGCTGAGCATCAACATTGATGCTCAAGACTAGTTAACGGAGGCTACATGACTGAAAAAAGAACTGAACCACTTGCATCGCTCGTCCCTGTCGTCATTGAACATTCGGGCGTTGGAGAGCGTTCATTCGATATTTTTTCGCGTTTGTTACGTGATCGTATTATTATCCTAGGTGAAGAGATAACGTCAGTTACAGCAAATATTGTGATTGCACAACTATTATTTCTGGAGTCTGAAGACCCCACAAAGGATATTAGTTTATATATAAACAGCCCTGGCGGTAGTGTCACTGCCGGATTAGCCATTTATGATACCATGCAGTACATCAAAAGTGATGTGCAAACTATATGTCTTGGACAAGCGGCTTCAATGGGAGCCTTGTTGTTGGCTGCTGGAACAGCTGACAAGCGGTATATTTTACCTTCTGCGCGGGTGATGATTCACCAGCCGTGGGGTGGTGTCAATGGACAAGTTTCTGATATTGCTATTCATACTCGAGAATTATTAAGAATTAAAAAATTGAGTATCGAATATTTTGCCAAACATACTGGTAAGAGCAATGAAACAATTGCGACCGATTTAGAACGAGATTTCTTTTTTGATGCACAAACGGCTGTTTCGTATGGTCTGGCTGACCACATAATGCTAAGGAGTTAAATATGGCACGAAATAGTAAAGTCTGTTCATTCTGTGGACGTAGTTCTAAAGAGGTTAAACGACTTATAGATGGGCCTGGAGTAGCAATTTGTGAAGATTGTATCCATACCTGTAATGATATTCTCAAGGTCGAGCCTAGTCATACTCCAGTCCCTGATGATTTTTTAGGTGAAATTCCAACTCCTAAAGAAATTCACGACTATCTGAATGATTATGTTATTGGACAAGAAGAAGCCAAGAAGGTTCTTTCTGTTGCTGTCTATAACCACTATAAGCGGGTAAAATTTCGCGATCAATTCACAGCTGAAGGGCTGGAGATGGACAAATCTAATATCTTGTTAATTGGTCCAACTGGTACGGGAAAAACACTGCTTGCCAAAACTTTGGCTAGTAAACTCCAAGTTCCTTTTGCAATTGCAGATGCCACAACCCTCACCGAAGCTGGGTATGTGGGTGAAGATGTCGAGAACATTCTCCTTAAGCTCATCCAAAACGCTAATGATGACATTACGGCAGCTGAACATGGAATTGTGTTTATTGATGAAATAGATAAAATTGCCAAGAAAGGTGAAAATGTCTCTATCACTCGTGATGTTTCTGGCGAGGGTGTCCAGCAAGCTCTCCTTAAGATTATTGAGGGGGCAGAAGCTAGTGTTCCTCCTCAGGGCGGGCGCAAGCACCCCAATCAGGAGATGCTTAAGATAAATACTCGTAATATTCTTTTTATTTGTGGTGGAGCCTTTGTGGGACTCGATAAAGTCATTGAGAAACGTGTCTCAGCTCAACAAATGGGTTTTGGTGCCACATATGTGAAAGACGAAGATAAGGACATCACCCAACTATTCAAGCAAATGCATCCAGATGACTTAATTAAGTTTGGTTTAATTCCTGAGTTCATCGGTCGCCTACCTATTCATGTATCGCTGAATCACTTAACCAAAGAAGATTTAATGCGCATTATTACTGAGCCTAAAAACTCTATAATTAAGCAGTATGGTGCTTCTATGAAATTGGATAAAGTAGAACTTGTTTTCCAGCCCGATGCGATTGAGGCTATTGCCGAGAAGTCAATTGTCCAAAAGACTGGAGCTAGAGGGTTACGTTCAATCGTTGAAAACATCATGATTGATGTGATGTACGATATCCCCTCTCGTAAGGGTGTAAAACGAGTAATCGTGAATCGCGACTCCGTCGATCATGCGAAACTTCCTGAACTAGAAATTGATTCCGCAGAAACAGCTTAAGTGGAGTAGTTAGAGTGTTTACCTATCCCGAAGTTTCTCCTGAGATTATTGAAACTATTCGTAGCTGCTCCACTGCTGTAGTAATTGGCCATATAGGGCCAGATGGGGACTGCATTCATTCGCAGATTGCCATGCAGAAGTTATTACAAAAATTAGGTGTAGTAGCTCATTTAGTGAATGCGGGGCCTTTTTCAAGGAAAGAGATCGAGCAGTATGAACCCTTGTTTGCCCCGCACATTGATCCTCAACTCCATGCCAAAAACCCTCTAGTGGTTATGGTGGATTGTTCAACTCTTGACCGGATTGGATACCTAGCTGATGAAATTGAGGGTCTTACGGTTTTAACGATTGACCATCATGCATCAGGATCAAAATTTGGTGATTTAACCTATATTGTCCCTAAATCGTTTTCAACGACATTGTGTATTATGCAGTTCTATAAAGCCCTGAATGTGGAACTCACCTATGAGATAGCTGACCATATTTTCTTTGGTCTCGCCACCGATACGGGGTTCTTGAAGTTCATTGGTCCGTATCGTGGAGAAACTTTTCACCTGATGGGAGAGCTTGTTGAGATGGGGGTTTCTCCTAACGATATTTATAATCGAATGGAGGGGGGAAATACGTTCAGTTCACAACAATTTCTTGGAAAACTTCTCCTTCGTGCTGAGCCTTTGCTTGATGGGCGTCTTATGTTGGTTGTCGAGGAACCTTCAGATATTGAGGATTTTTCGCTTGCTGATCGCCCCTCTGATACACTCTATTCCCATCTCTTAGGGGTCGAGAATGTTGAAGTAGTTTTATACTTCAAAATAGTCGACACAGATCTATGGGAAATTGGTTTTAGAGCGTCTCATTCTTCTTCAGTAGATGTAGGGGCCATGAGTGCTACCCTGGGTGGTGGTGGTCATCGTAAAGCAGCTGGTGCTACTGTTGCTGGTAAGAAAGAAGAGCTTAAGCACACATTAATAGAAGCTGTGAAAAAAATCTTAGATTAATTCCCTTCTCTTTTTGAAATAAAAATTTATAATGTTATAAAGTTGTCTCTTGGCCCGTAATATGCATATCTGTTTCTTCCAATCAAGGAGGAATTAGTATGAGCACAAACTTAACTCAATCTGTCTTACTGTACCAACAACAACTTTCAGATACTTCTCAGGTTAGTGATGCTATGCGGGAGGCTCTTTTTGCTAAGCTACAGAGCATGTGTCATGTAATAATCTATACCTATCCCGTTACCGTTCGTTTATTGCAGGAAGAAGAAGCGGCTGAGTTACTTCTCTATATTTCGCCAAGAATCAAGAAGATAATTGAATCTTTTACCTACCAGGGGTTATCATTCGAAAGTTATATTAAAAGGATCTCTTTTTTGCAGGCTCATCACCTTATTAAAAAAAGAGGTCGTGAAAATAGAAAATATTCTTACACTATTTTCCCTGCCGAAGATCTAGAAAGTCTTATGTTTTCCGAGCCTGCAATGCAGTATCAACTGACACGAAATAGTGATGCGGCAACGCATACTGATTTTGATTGGTCACAAGACACTGAAGCTAGTCAGAAAATAAAAAAGCGCCTTAAAAAATCAAAGACCCTTCGCAAGCGTTTCCTTCAACTTGTTCTACTGAGTTGTGACCATCTCTCAGCTAAACATATTGCCTTTTTAGCCGACTTCCTGGAAATGGATGAGCTGGAATTGGCTACATTAGTTACCAATACTTATGTGATGAGTGAAGAGAAAAGAGAGCGAACTTTGCATGCTCAAGCGGTACGTAATATGCACTATTTGGAGCATCAATTTTTAAAGCGTGAAATTAACATATTAAAGGCTTACAATGCAGATCCTATTCGTATAGAGCGGTTACAGAAGCGCTATAAACGTGAGCGTTTATTGTTTGAACAACGTTGTGAAGATGTTCACAAGCGACCTAATTCTATCACCCATGCTGCTCTTGCTACACAGATGGAGGTGCCAAAGGGGACTATCGATTCAGGTATGAATGCACTCAAGCATTTATTAAAGGAGATTCTAGACGATTCGCAGTAAATCAGGTATGTTCACACCATGGAGTTATTACTTGCTTCTCAAAATAGACACAAGCGGTTAGAAATGGCCTCTTTGTTACTGCGTCACTCTATAATCATGCCTCATGATAGAGGTGTTGCGTTTTCTTATGAGGAAACAGCGTTAACTTTCATGGGTAATGCCCTTGGAAAAGCAGAGTATCTGTTTAACCTGACCCATAAGCCGACATTTGCCGATGATTCGGGTTTGGTCGTCGATGCTTTAGGTGGTGCCCCAGGGATCTATTCTGCTCGGTATGGTAGTGATATTTTTGGTCGAGAGTTATCGGCTACTGAGAAGAATCGCTATCTACTAGAGAAACTGGAAGATATCCCTTACCCACAGAGAACAGCTCGTTTTGTATGTGCGATAGCATTAATTCTGTCACCTTATCAGCGATATATTGTACAGGAAACTATTGAGGGTTTTATAGCTACCAAACCGTACGGAGAAGGTGGTTTTGGGTATGATCCAGTCTTTGTTATCGGATCAGGCAGTATCACGATGGCAGCTTTAACAGATGCAGAGAAAAACAAGATAAGCCACCGAGGCAAAGCAACGAGAAAAATTGCGTTATTATTAGATGATATTGAACAAAAGGAGATAATACATGTCTGCTAACACAACCCCCCAAATAATACCAGAAAGAAAAAATGTCGCGATCTCTGATACCTGGGATGTAAGCCTGTTATATAAAGATGACAAAGCTTGGGAAACTGATTGTAAAAAACTTGAAGAAGGGATCGAAGATGTAGAGGGCTTCAAAGGGACGCTAGGGAGCTCTTCACAAGCTTTGTTAGCGGTTCTGACATGGTTATCTCAGATGGGACAGATAGCCGAGCGGGTGATGCAGTATGCCTTTCTGCTGCATGCGGCCGATGGTGTAGATTCTGCTAACCAACGTCGTAGAGGGCTCGCTGCACAACTTATGACTGAGTTTTCGGCACAAACAAGTTTTATCGAGCCTGAGATCCTTGCAATTGAGGAGTCTAAGATCAGAATCTGGTTGCAACAGCCTGAGTTTGCTGATTACCGGATTATGATGGAGAAAATGCTCCGTTTCAAACCCCATATTCTCAGTTCAGAAGAAGAGCGTATCATGGCTCTACAGAGTGAGGTTGGCGGTAAAGCTCAGGAAGCATTTAATGCTCTTACTAATGTTGATTTTGAATTTGGCCATATCCAAACTAAGGAAGGTAGGATTCCTCTTACGCAGAGTACGTACGGGTACCTTCTGCAGAATCCAGATAGAGGGGTCCGAGAACGGACCTATCGTAAGTTTTATCGTGTTTTTAATAAACACAAACACACCATTGCGACGTTATATGATGCCAGTGTTAAGCAAGATATCTTTAGGACTAAGGTCCGCTCTTATAGTGATTCCCGTTCTATGTTCCTTTTCCCAGATAAGGTAGAAGCGACTGTCTATGATAATCTCATTGCAGCAGTTCATGCTGCACTACCCCTCCTCCACCGCTATTACGATATTAGACGAAGGGTATTAGGATTAGATGATTTGGCCCATTACGATGTATATGTTCCTTTGGTCGAAGGGGTGCAGGTAACCCATACGTACCCTCAAGCGGTTGATGTGATCTGTAATTCGTTAGCGCCTCTGGGTAAAGAGTATGTTAAAACTATCCGTAAGGGGCTAACCACTGATCGTTGGGTCGACAAATATGAAAATAAAGGAAAACGTTCGGGAGCTTTCTCTTCAGGAATTTATTCAGGGTCCCCCTATATTCTCATGAATTACCAAGAAGATGTGCTACGAGATGTCTTTACGCTAGCGCATGAAGGGGGGCATTCTATGCACTCCTACTATAGTGCCAAGCACAACCCTTTCCCTTCGTATGATTATACTATTTTTGAAGCTGAAGTTGCTTCTACTTTTAATGAACAATTGTTAGCCGATTATCTTTTAAAGCAAGCTGATAACAAGGAGATGACAGCCTATATTCTTGGCAAGCAAATTGATGATGTAGTGGCTACCCTTTTCAGACAAACGATGTTTGCAGAATATGAGATGTTGGTTCACAAACAGGTGGAAGGTGGTGAGCCCATTACTGTAGACTCTCTACGAGCGACGTATAGAGGGCTCCTAGAGCAATACTTTGGCCCAGATGTCAAGTTATTCAAAGTGAGTGACTTGGAGGGGCTGAGGATCCCTCATTTCTATCGTGCATTCTATGTCTATAAATATGCCACTGGTATCAGTGCAGCTATTACGTTGGCCGAAAAAGTGATGCACGGGACGGCTGAAGATAGAGATCGTTATCTAGCATTTTTACGTTCAGGTGGGTCGAGGTATCCAATCGATGCGTTACGTTTAGCGGGTGTAGATATGGAAACTCCAGAGCCAGTAGAAAAAGCACTCGCTTCCTTTGCTAATCTTCTCGATAAATTTGAACTGGCGTTACAGTAAAAACAGTTTCAATTAAGCTTGGTATTGACCAAATTACACCAATAGTGTAGTTTTTCAGCTGTCAGTTGCGGCAGTGGTGGAATTTGGTAGACACGCTAGCTTGAGGTGCTAGTGGGCGAGAGCTTGTGCTGGTTCAAGTCCAGTCTGCCGCACAACAAAAGGCCCTTTCATGAGAAGGGATTAGATAGCTTCCTTGATACAAGAGGGAGCTATTTTTATTTTTAAAGAAATTTTCACCGCTGCATGTAGGCTCATTCCCACAGCTATTTCCCATGAACCTGTAAAAAGAGATTCAAAGGTATAAAATGGACTGTGTTTCTATGTTACGATACGGACTCTCATGTTCGGGATGTCACAAAATTCTATGAAGGAGATTGGAAAAGGATAAGAGAGAAGCTGAGAGGAAGAAATATTGATATTATAGATTTAGCAGCACGAGCGATGATTGAAGATATTTCCCTTCTTGATCCAGAAGGGATCTGCGAGTATTTAGGAATTCAAACAAAATTTATCCCTAAAACAGGATCTGCTAAGAAGACACTAAAAGATTTCTTTAGGTCTCATGGCAAAACCTATCATGGAGGTGACCGAGCTCAGGATTTAATCTTGACCTTGAATAAGAATAAAATTATTGAAAAATCAGAAATTCGTTTTTCCTTAATCGAAGAGTGTTGTTTCTCCGAATCTGTTGGATAAACCATAAACCAAGTGCTTTGCCTTCATTAGCCCAATTTTGCTACAGAAATATAATAGGAATGCCATAAGTCGACTGACTTATTAGCCCATCAAATAATGAATATCGAGCAATAGAGATTTGCTATTCAAAAGACAATGTTGTAGGAGATAAAGAGATCGGTAACCTCATGGCCTTTTCTGCCTTTTCCCTATACTATAATAATACTTGTCCCCTTTTTAGCTCCTTTCAAGCCTTAAATACGGGTATTTTTACAAGGTGTAGGCTCTTCGCCTAAACCTTCTTAGACACTGTCACTTCATGTTACAACCGGGCGGTACTAAGAACAATACAACTTTTTCTTGCATTGGAGAGGATTCCGTCCTATTA
>CAZGDR010000058.1:0-9789 GCA_964524755.1 uncultured Spirochaetaceae bacterium | reverse complement strand
CCAGCAGTAAACAAGGCCGACGAAACACTTAATCCTGTGAGAATAGGAACCAGTACAGTGGCTCCAAACATAGCAAAAACATGTTGTATACTCAAAGGAATCCATCGAGAGAGTGGTGGCCTGTCGGCGGGTAAATAAACTGTGTGAGTTTCCTGCATAGTCAAAATACTCCTTAAATAAATAGTTGCACAAGTGTACCCTAAGGAGAGTTTTTCTGACTAGTAGGAAGCAAGCTTTATTTATTCTTTTAGGTCTGATTTTGGAAATTCATCACTCGAAAGGAGATGAATAACGAAAAATTCCTCCAAAGAACGTTTTGGACCCATATCATTGCGATACATCCTTATCTTAGCCGCCTGTTGACGATTCATGTAACTTTTATACAACGCTAGGGCAGGATCCAATTGAATACCATGTGTGTCCTCTTTATTTAGCATGTTCCAGGCTGTTTTACGATCGACGACCCGTAATCCATCCTTCACCATTTGCGATCGCAATGTAGTGAGTTCTTCATAGCGCAAGTCAAAGATAAATTCCTCTAACGCATGGGCCACTCCGTTTACATTTGATTGATCGGAAAGGAAATCAATCCACACTGAGGGTAACAGCGTATTCAACCTCATAATCTCCATAGTCCCTAACAAGGTCCCAAGCACCGGAACTATGGTGTGTCGAGCTTGCCAGAGCTCCCGTATAGCCAGAGCAAAGGTCTCGAGATATCCACTGGTGCGATGATCCCACATCGTGATAAGCTCATGCACAGCTGCCTGAGACCAAGGGGCATCAATATCTTGCTCAGAGATAAGAGCTGTATAAAGATCTTCAGCCATGAGAGTAAAAAGAAGATCATGGTATTCCTGTTCTATCCCCTTACGACACGGCTCTAATTCTTCACACGTTACTAACAATTTAATAAGCAATCCAAATAAATGGAGTTTAGTAACAGTAAAACCATGTCCTAAAACTGCTTTTGCAGGAAGGTTTACCACATGGTTGAGTCCTTGCGTACTAAGTTTTCGCGCAAGGGTTTCGAAGTTCCTTTCGTCGGACAGATGAAAAAGGTCTATATTTGGCGACGGGGCACGATCGACAATTTCTGCCAATTTTTCAAGGTCTTTAGATTGTGATTCGACGATAGAGGCAAATGGAGAATCGAGTGAACGTAAGATACGGATGCTCTCATCCAATACTTCCATTTCTCCTTTAGTAAATGTAACCATGAAAAGCTCCTCAACACGTTATAGCATAGGATAATCTACCTATTGCCGATAGTCCAGATACTTGGAACACAATAGAGGGGTATGCTATGCTCAAGACCATGCTAGGAGGCCCTAATGCCAACAAATTTAGGAAACCTAACTCTAAAAACCTTTTTAGAATTAGTAACTATTGACTCCCCTTCAAGACATGAAGGAAAAATACGCCAACATTTGATTCAACGTTTAGAAACACTCGATATAGTTACTGAAACCGATGCTGCCGGTAACCTCCTAGGTCGTCTAGCTGCCACAAAAGGTTTTGAACACGCTCCTGCTCTCGTAATAAATTGCCATATGGATACTGTCCCCAATGCTAGTAAAGTCAAACCAGTTGTTACAGCTGGATATGTGTACAGTGATGGAACCACAGCCTTGGGAGCCGATGATAAAGCAGGCCTCGCTGCTACATTAACAGCCCTTAACACATTACAGAATGAGCAGTTACCGCACGGTCCTATTGTTATATTATTCACCGTAGCTGAAGAGATTGGATTAGAAGGAGCAAAAGCCTTCGATGTTAAAAAGTTGGGCTCTATTGAACGTGGTTACACTCTGGATTCCAGTGGTCCTGTAGGAACTGTTATCGTGAGCGCTCCCAGTAAAAGTGATGCTACCATCGTTTTTCATGGTAAAGCGGCCCATGCTGGGATCTCTCCTGAGAAAGGGATTAGCGCCATCTCCCTCGCTGCCAGAGCTATTGATAAAATGCAACTATTACGGATTGATCATGAAACTACTGCAAATATTGGGATGATCCATGGTGGCACAGTTAACAATATTGTCCCCGATCGCTGTGAAATCAGCCTAGAAGTTCGTTCAGCAACCAAAGAGCAAGTGCATGCCCACTTCGCCCATATGGAGCTTTGTTGCATTAAAGCTAGTAATGATTTTGGAGGATCCTATGATTTCAAGACAACAGCCCGTTATCCAGGTTACAAACTAGATGAAAAGGAACCGGTATTATCAGCTTTCAGAGCGGTATGCGAAAAACTACAACTTCCCTATGCTGGACGCCCTTCCGGCGGTGGTAGCGATGCTAACATTTTTCAAAACAAGGGAATACCTATTATTACACTAGGAATTGGCTACGAAGGAGCTCATACGCTACAAGAATCTATCGCCATCCAAGAATTAGAAAACCTTACACGGCTCCTAATTACGCTGTGTGCCCCTCAGGAGAATTAAGACATGATAAAAAAAGTTTCAGTCATCGGTATCGGTGCAGTCGGTGCAATTTATGCCTGGCGCTTATCTGAATATCTAGGCTATCCCCATGTTCGGGTAATTGTGAACCAAGAACGTCTACAACGTTATTCAAAAGATGGCATGTACCTAAATGGTACGCCCATTGCATACCATTATGTGACACCAAAAGAGGAGGTCGAACCAGCAGATCTCATCCTTATTGCAACCAAAAACCAACATATGGAGCAAGCACTTGATGATATTTCCAGCCATGTGGGACCAAACACTATTATCTTATCGCTTCTTAACGGTATTGATAGTGAGCGACTACTCAGTGAACGCTTCGGAATTGATCACGTATTGTATAGCTTTACTACAGCTCTCGACTCGACGCGCCAGGGAAATAACATAGATTTCTCAACCGAGGGTGTTATCTACTTTGGAGAGCAAAACAATGAACAGACGCCCCGCATTCAGGCCGTCAGTCAACTTTTTGAAACTGCAAAAATAGACTACATTGTGCCTGAAAATATTGAACGGGAGCTATGGGCTAAATTCATGGTTAATGTGAGTATAAACACGATAAGTGCCATTACAAGGGCCACCTATGGAGATTGTGCTAATATTCCAGCTATAAAAGAATTAATTATAGCCACCCAGAAAGAAGTCTTGGCATTAGCTGCTAAAGTAGGAATTGTAGGTTTAGATGACTCTTATATCACAAAATATCAAAACATATTTGCATCACTTGAATACAATGGAAAAACTTCCATGTTGCAGGATATTGAAGCCGGCAGAACAACTGAAAATGATTGGTTTTGTATCAGAGCATCACAACTAGCTCAAGAATATGGTGTGAAGACTCCCCTCATTGATATGTTAGGTACCATTGCAAAAGGAGCCGAAGCAGTCCAAGTACGGTTAACACAAACTCCTAGGTTACGGTGAATAACTTTTCTCATTATAGAAACCGCCCAAAGTATACTGCCTTAGGCGGTTAGATATATTTTCCTAGCAGAGAAGAAACGGACGGCAACTCTCCAGTTACAATCCGTCTTGCTTCCTAATTAGCAATCACAACTACACGCTGATTTATTGAGATTATCTTCCATGATATCAAGCATCGCTGAGAGTTCAGACGGTAACTTGTCACCAAATTTAGGATAGTGATGCTCTCTGATATCTGCAACTTCTTTGAGCCATCCTTCACGGTCAACACAGAGTAACTCAGCCATATCAGCTTCGCTTAGACCTGCAGGGCGATCGATCGCATCAGAAGTTGGCATAATACCAATGGGAGTTTCTTGGAATTTCGCAGTCCCGGCACAAGCCTCAAATACCCACTTGAGCACACGACTATTCTCACCAAATCCTGGCCATATAAACTTCCCCTCATCAGATCTGCGGAACCAGTTTACGTAGAAGATCTTTGGTAATTTAGACTGATCATGGGTTTTACCCATGTTAATCCAGTGCTGAAAGTATTCACCCATATGATACCCACAGAAAGGCAGCATCGCGAAGGGATCACGTCGAATGGTACCAGCCTTGAGATCAAGGGCTGCCGCCGTAATCTCCGAACCAACAATAGAACCAAGGAATACACCATGATTCCAGTCGCGAGCTTGATGCACTAAGGGAATTGTTTTAGGACGACGTCCTCCAAAGAGAATAGCATCAATAGGGACTCCATTTGGATCTTCCCACTCAGGTGCAATACTCGGGCACTGACTTGCAGGGGCGGTAAAACGAGCATTGGGGTGAGCTGCAGGGCTTTGAGCTTTATTGCCTTTATCCTGTACCCACTCATTCTCCTTCCAGTCAATTAATTTGCTTGGAGCATCATACCCAATATCCTCCCACCAAATATCCTTGTCTTCAGTGATAGCACAGTTAGTAAAGATAGAGTTCTTCTCTAATGAATACATAGCATTGGGATTTGAGTCCATGGAAGTTCCTGGGGCTACACCAAAGAAACCTGCTTCAGGATTAATCGCATATAAGCGGCCATCTTCTTTGAATTTCATCCAAGCAATATCATCACCAATAGTCTCGACTTTCCAATCAGCAATGGTAGGAACCAACATAGCTAAGTTGGTCTTTCCACAGGCACTTGGGAAAGCTGCAGCAACATATTTTGCCACACCTTCAGGGCTGGTGATTTTCAAAATGAGCATATGCTCTGCCAACCAACCCTCATCGCGAGCAATGACTGATGCTATACGCAGGGCCAGACATTTCTTACCCAAGAGTGCATTCCCACCGTAGCCTGAACCATACGACCAGATCTCACGTGTTTCTGGGAAATGGGAGATATATTTTTGATCGAGAGGTGCACAAGGCCACTTACCTTCATCAGATTCTCCTTCAGCTAGGGGCTTACCTACACTGTGGAGGCAGGGAACAAAGGTTCCGTCGGTACCTAAAACATCGAGCACACGAGTACCAACACGTGTCATAATAACCATATTGGTGACAACGTAGGGACTGTCGGTGATTTCAACACCAATTTTAGCAATGTCGGAACCTACAGGTCCCATTGAGAATGGAATTACATATAAGGTCCGTCCTTTCATGCATCCATCATATAAACCAGTCATGGTTTTCTTGAGTTCAACGGGATCAATCCAGTTATTGGTTGGTCCAGCGGCTTCTTTAGTTTTTGCCGCTATATACGTTCGGTTTTCAACACGTGCAACGTCAGAGGGATCTGAGAAAAATGCTATGCATCCTGGTTTCTTCTTGGGATTAAGTTGTGTGGCAACTCCACTAGCAATCATTTCATCCACTAACTGGTTGTACTGTTTTTCGCTGCCGTCAGCGATCACAATGGCCTCAGGTTTTGTAAGTTGGGCAACTTCGTTGACCCATCTTTTCAGTCCTGCATGCTTGAGGTCTTGTAATTTCATCCATTTCTCCTTATTTTCAAAGCAAATTTAGGGTGCTCTGATTTCTATTTGAAGAACATTATATTTTTTTTTAATAATTTACAATCCTACTATATAGAAGAATATGAGTATTCTTATTTTCTTTAGCTGTTTGCAATACAATTCATTTTTCGAGCCTGTCGTACGCCTTGAAAAATGTAGGAAATGTAATATATTCAAGTCCCCAATGTACGCTAAAATTAGCAAGTTCTACATTAAAACTCTTGGCACAGTCTTATCCTCAGCTCCTTTAAGACCTGTGCAATTGCTATTATTCCTAGGTTGCTTTATTCTTTATCAAAGATAACGATATGGTAATTTCTAACTAATTGGGGAATAAAATAGGATTATGATGGAACTCTCATTACCCGCTGGATCATTACAAGCTGCTCTGCAAGCTTTTGCAGGAGGTGCAGATTCTGTTTACCTAGGCCTAAGACAATACTCAGCCCGTAAAAGTGCGACTAACTTCTCATTTGAAGAACTTGCACAATTAAAGGGCGAAGCTGTTCGGCTTCACAAAAAGATCTATGTCGCACTGAACACTGTACTGGAAGATTCCGAAATAGACCATATAACGCCCCTTTTGAGACGGCTTGAGTTGTTGAACATCGATGGAGTTATTGTTCAGGACCTCGGCTTGGCATCGATCATCGCGTTTGACTTCCCCTCATTACCTCTTCACTGCAGTACACAACTCGCCGTGCATACGATTGGGGGAGTTAAGGAATTACAACGTTTAGGATTCAGCCGGATTATTTTATCACGCGAATTAACTTTCAAAGAAATAGAAGGTATAAGAAAAGCATGTCCAGAAGTGGATTTGAAAGTGTTTATCCACGGTGCATTGTGTTATGGATTTTCAGGGCTTTGTATGGCTTCTCACCTTATTACTGGACGAAGTGCAAACCGAGGAGAATGTGCCCAAATTTGTCGCACTTGGTTTAATTACCCTGGAGCAGAAAGTGATCAGAGAGCTAATAAAGGGTATTGTTTTTCAATGACCGACCTCGCTCTTGACGATCAAATTCTCCGTTTGCGGGACATAGGAATAGATGCTGTAAAAATAGAAGGTCGCATGAAAAGCCCTGCTTATGTATACTTTGCGGCTCAATACTATCGCAAATTATTAGATGGTAAAACAACATCGCATGAGGAATTAAGAACACAATTTTCTCGCACTCCTAGTGCGGGCTGGATGTTCTCCTATGGAAAGGAGAAACCACAAGAGAACCGGCATACCCCCTCTTTGGTGGATACCGAATTCCCAGGACATAAAGGCATTGAAGTAGGGAGAGTTGTTCAAGGTTGTGGCCCCGACTCGCCCACCTCTATCACTATTACATTAACGCATGAGATTGCCATTCGTGATGGGCTCATGCTTCTCATTGATACACCGAACGCTGTAACACTACCTGTCCGCTTTGGCCTCTCTTCAATACAAGATAGATATAAAAATGAACTCTTTAGGGGAAAAGCTAATTCGACTGTTCGTATTCAGGTGCCTTTTACAGCGCTGGTTACAGCAGGAGCTCCTCTTTACAGAGTGTCCCAGCATAATCTAAATCTACCAGAGATTCAGGAATCGTCTTTAAAGCCCTATCGCTATCCCATTACTCTAGACCTCGTTATTCACCCCAATGCGTTAGTAATTACCGCCAACAATACTCCAAAATGGATTTCCAAAGTATTGGTTCAATCTTTTCCTATTGAGGTACAACCAGCTAGAAAACCACAAAACCTACAGCAGAACCTAGAGAATGTTTTTACTGCTTCAACGGAAACAGGAATGATTGGAGAGAACATTTTAATTACCAATCAAACTGGTTTAGCCGATCACGAGGTATTTATTCCATTATCGATAGTAAAGGATGTGCGGCGATCTTGGTATGAATTTCTCCACACAGAACTTGAAAAAGCCATTACAGCAGTTTCAATACCAAGAAAATTAGGAACATACAACCTCCAACACCTCCCTTCTCGTTCAGAGATCTCACCCCATTATGACCGTCCCATCCCTTGGATTGATCCTGCAGAGGTGTTGAGACTCTTACAAAGTGGTATGAAGTTAAGCCAAATTCTTGCCGTCCAAGATGGTATCGCCTACCTTCCTCTCGCCCCCATCATGTTTGAAGAACAAATATATCTGGAAACACTGGATCTCCTCATTGAGTACATAGATACACCCCTGTATGTTGGCATAAATAATATTGCTCAACTTGCTTGGGCCCGAAAACACTCTGAGATTAATTATTTCATTGATATTTATGTCTATATGGCAAACCGTTATGCAGCAGCTTTGAGCTGCGCAACTCTACCCTCATTAATTGGTATGTACCACTGGGTTGAACGTAACGTTATTGATACTACATCCTGGCCGGGCCTATCAACTTCACCTGGCTCACATTTCTCTATCCCGCTATTTATTAGCCGCAGTTGTTATCGCTATGATACGTTAAAGCAGAAATGTGAAGGTTGCCCGCGACGAGGCAACTGGACCGTCGAGCAGAATGAAAGAGAATATCGAGTGATGGTTCGCGATTGCATAACAATTGTATCAGAACAACCAAAATAAAAGTGAAGTACCGATTCGTCCATCACCCCAAGCGGGACCCAATTTGGCAACATCGTTGTCATTTAAAGTGAATCCTTGGGATGGTACCTGATACGTCAGGCCAAATGAAAGGCGACCAACTTTAATATCTCCATGTGCGCGATAATGGATGAGCCCCTGATCAAAAGCAGAACCTAAATCAGGAGCTGCTTGATAAGCTTGATCGGTATCCATGTATGCCCAATGCACCTCTTTACCACTCTCTTCTAATGAAAAGGCTGGCCCCACACCTAGGCCAACATGGAGCAGACCAAACAAATTCATCGATGTGCCGACCGTAACCAAACTAGCAGTGCGATTATCAGGTTCATAGAGTGCGCTAATTACCCCTTCAGCAAATAAAACCTTCAGTCTGACTTCTCCTCCGAAGGCCCACTCTTCTACCACATCAGTGTTATCTTTAGGAAGAAGGGCATGAGCCCCAAATCCAAAGGAGATAAGTTTAGCTGAAACTGCAATAGTTGCAAAACAAAGCACCATTACTATTACAAGAATTTTTTTCACCATACCATTTCCACCTAATTAGAGTAATTTATATTTCTCAATGAAGGCTTCAGCATTTTGAATAGAGCCACCAGCTGCTCCCTTCACCAGATTATTAACTAATAGGACAAACCCAATTCGATTCCCACGTTTTTTTAGGCGCCCAGTATAGACCACCATTCCTTTGGGGTCTCCCCAAAACGCATGTTTAGGTTGAGGGGACGTATTGGATTTATCATACAATACAGGTCGTTCGGGAGTCGAGGGTAAATGCGGTACTTCTCTAAATTCGTCCCATGTTTTTACAATCTCTTCGATTGAAACGTCTTGTTCCAAGGTAAGCCACACGGCTTCAAGGTGCCCAAACATAACTGGAACTCGTACACAATAAGCATCTACAATGGGGTCAATGGAAAGGATTTTCTTAATCTCTGCCTCAATTTTCTCCTCTTCGCCCCCTATATAAGGGATACAATTGTCGGTTATATCGAAAGAAGAAAGTCCTGGATAGCCGGCACCACTAACTGATTGATATGAACATACAGATATTTCTTTGATGCCGAATTTCCGTAATGGAGCAACTGCCATAGCAAGTCCTGTAGTCACACAGTTAGCATTGGTCACTACAAAACCTTTCTCTGGGTATCCTTGATCTTCAATTAAATCTAGAGTTTCTAGATTTGCTTCAGGAATAAGAATTGGCACGTTTTTAAAAGATCGCATGGCTGAAGCATTAGAAAATACATAAAAGCCCTTTTCACGAAGCAAAGGTTCTGCTTCAGCTGCGACATTAGTAGGTAATGCGGAAAATACTATCTGCACACCCCGATTTTTCATTGTTTCAGCGCTGAATTCACTTATTACCCTATCACGAATTGAATGGGGCATCTCAAAGGGTAGTAACCAATGCACTGTTGAAGCATAGGCTTGGTTAATTCTGGCTGCCGATGCAGTAAGATATACAACCTCAAACCATGGATGGTCTGCAAGCATCCACATAAAAACTTGTCCAACTGCACCAGTCGCTCCAATGACGGCAACTTTAATTTTATTCATACGTGTCTCTCCCAAAGCACACTACTCATGCTTTTTATCAATTGTGTTGGACTGTATCGCGATAACGACCTTTTTGGCAATAGGTTTAGCCATATTTATGTTATTTATTTTACATTTTGTTATATTGATAACTAAATGTTTGTTTTTAACCCCTCTTTTTCTCCACTATTGCCAACTATTATGGTTTAATATTGACTAAATAAGTTTCCATCTATATGCTAGGCATTGGATTTGGGGGTGTAGCTCAGTTGGCTAGAGCGTTTGA
>CAZGDR010000057.1:0-9844 GCA_964524755.1 uncultured Spirochaetaceae bacterium | reverse complement strand
AGGTTTCGTGAGGGCTGGTCAGGATGTGGTTCTACTTTTCAGATTATCTTAGGTTTATGGTGTCATACATAATAAAACTCCCTTCACCTACAGCTCTATTAATAAGTTGATTATAGGCAATTCATTGCCTAAAAATAATAGGAGGACGTCATGATGAAGAAATGGATTTTCGTTGCTTTCTTAGTTGTTGCATTTCTCGTGCCCATCTACTCAGCCGGACAGAAGGAGGCTGTAGTAGATGCAGAGGCTCCCGTAACAATTGAGTTCTGGCATGCAATGAGTGGAGATCGAATCGATCTTATCCAAGGAATCGTAGATGATTTCATGCAGGAAAACCCTAATATCACTGTAAATGTTCAGTATTCAGGTTCGTACAATGAAACCCTTAATAAGGTTGTTTCAGCCCATAGGGCAGGAAATGCGCCTAGTATTTTCCACTTGTATGAAATTGGTACGTTGGGGATGATTAAGAGTGGGATGGTCGTTGCTGTAGATGAACTAGCTGATAAATATAATGAACCTATCGATTGGGATGAATTTTTCGTTCCTGTTCACAACTACTACAAATACCAAGGGCAACACTATTCAATGCCCTTTAACTCATCCACACCGTTGGTTTACATTAACAAAACACTATTTGAAAGAGCGGGGCTAGATCCAAACAATCCGCCAAATACATATAGTGATATTCGAAAAGCTGCAATTGCTCTTAAAAGATCAGGAGTTGATTCTCCCATTACATGGAACTTGAACAACTGGTATTTTGAGCAGATGCACTATCTGCAGGATGCCCCTTTTGTCAACAATTCAAATGGACGTGGTGTTGATCTTCCTACCGAAGCTGTTTTTAATAGAGAAGCTGGCGTAATTAGTCTAAAATGGTGGGTTGATATGTACAAAGATGGTCTGTTCATGGACGTTGGTCCTGGTTGGGCAAACCATAGAGCAGCATTTGGTTCTGGGGAAGCTGCAATGATCATGTCTTCCTCTTCTGATGTAAACATGCTGACTAAGGCCTTAGCTGAAAAGGGATGGGAATTGGGAACCGGTTATCTCCCACGTCCTGAAGGAGCTACCGGCGGCGTCGCTATTGGTGGAGGATCTCTCTGGTTAACTAATAATCAAACTCCAGAAAAAGAGTTAGCTGCACTAAAACTGGTAAAATACATTTCTAGTGACAAGCCCCAAATAGCTTGGCATAAGGGTACAGGATACTTCCCAGTTAGAAAAACCGCTATGGATAAATTAGAAGCAGAGGGATGGTTCGTTGAGAATCCTAACTATAAGACTGCTTTTGATCAGCTCCTATTGAGTCCTGAATCATTGAATACAGCCGGTGCTTTACTAGGTGTATTCCCTGAGACTAGAGCAATTCTTGAGGGGAAAGTTCAAGAATGTTACAAAGGTAAGGATGTACAAAAAGCTCTTGATGAAGCTGCAGTAGAAGTAAATGCTCTTATTGCAGAATGGAATGAAGTTATCGCGTTTGAATAAGTAGTATCTATATCTGCCATTCTCGCTCACTAGTTGAGTGGGAATGGCTTTTTAGTGGAGTTAAGTATGAGCAAATCTGCATTTCACAATAAATATCTGCCCTATGTCTTGCTGACACCAACTTTTATCATTCTTATAATATTCTTGTTTTATCCTGCGTATGAAACTTTTCGTCTTTCTTTATTTAAAGTGAACCCCTTCAGTGGAGCGACCAAATTCGCAGGATTTTATAATTTCCAAAAAATATTCACAAATCCAGTCTATTTAAGAAGTTTTATACGTTCTGCAATATTTGCTTTGGGAGTAGTCGTTGCGGGCTTGATAATTTCTCTTTCACTCGCGCTTCTTCTTAATCAAAAAATTCAAGGAGCAAGTGTATATCGTTCATTGTTAATATGGCCGTATGCCCTTTCTCCTGCCATTGCTGGAGCGTTGTTTAACTTTCTATTTAATCCTGCCAATGGTCTTGCGATCTATTTTACGGGAGTGAGAACTTGGTTAACAGATTCTACGCTTGCTCTATTTATTGTTATTCTTGCTGCAACATGGAAAAACTTAGGGTATAACATCGTCTTCTACCTTACCTCACTAAGAAATGTTCCAAAAGATTCATTAGAAGCTGCCGAACTTGATGGGGCAGGTCCTATTAGGAGATTCTTCTCAATTACCTTTACATTCCTCTCTCCCACCACTTTTTTCTTATTAGTCATGAACACGATCTATGCTTACTTTGCCTCATTTGGACTAATCGATGTGCTCACAGAAGGGGGGCCTGCAAACGCAACCAATATCCTTATTTATCAACTCTATAAAGACTTCTTCGTTAACTCAAGAATTGGGTATGCAGCAGCTGAGAGTTTGATGCTGTTTATGTTGGTAGTGCTTCTTACTATCATCCAGTTTAGAACTACCGAAAGAAAAGTATTCTATCAATAAGAGGGGAAGTAGATGAAACGAACAACAGGAAAAACAATACTTTTACACATGTCATTGATTTTAGCAGTTATTATTATCTGCTTGCCAGTAATTCTCGCTTTTATTATTAGTAGTCAGAGTGAAACGGAAGTTCTCTCCTCACCACCTAAGCTTACTTTTTCTAACAATTGGGCTTACAATTATAAAACAGCATGGAATCGGGTTAATCTAGGAAGAATGATGTTTAACTCAGCTTATATTGCTGCTATGGTAACTCTAGGAAAGATTATTATGAGCCTTTTGGCGGCTTTTGCCTTTACCCATTTTGATTTTAAAGGCAAACAGATACTTTTCTTCCTTGTGATTGTTACCCTACTTCTCCCCGTCCCTGTGCGCATTGTAGCCTTATTTGATGTAGTGAGTGCTTTTGGCTGGATAAATACTTATTTAGGTCTGATTGCACCATTTTTAGCCAGTGCTACCGGAACTTTCTTGTTTATCCAGCGCTTTAGAACTATCCCTATCGAGCTTGTAGATGCCTCAAAGATGGATGGTTGTAAGCCAATGCAATACTTCTTTAAAGTTCTTCTTCCTCTTACCAAAAGTACGATTGGCGCTTTAACCGTGATTGAATTCATCTATGTGTGGAACCAATACTTGTGGCCGTTAATGGCAACAAACTCAGACGATATGCGAGTAGTTCAAATTGGAATTAAGATGTTAATAAATGTTGAATCTACAAACAACTGGGGCGTCATCATGGCAGGAGTTATTACGACAATGATTCCTCCTCTTCTCGTCTTCTTTGCTCTACAGAAGAGCTTTATGAAAGGGTTTGCTCTACAAAGTGATAAATAGGGGCGACTTCAGGAGCATAGCAAAAAGGGCTTGACAGTGTAGCTTTTCATCGGTAATATTGCGCCTGTTGTGTTAGCAACATAAGTGTGGCGGCGTAGCTCAGTTGGTAGAGCAAACGGCTCATATCCGTTCGGTCAGGGGTCCGAGTCCCTTCGCCGCTATATAAACGCTTTTCTTATTCACGTCTTTAGGGATACGGGGTGAGAGAGGCGTTTTTTTGTAATTACCTTATTGCATAACTTTGCAAAGGTCGCTAATCTAGCAGCATGACAGGTTTTTTTATTAAGAAAGCATTCTTTGATGGTTGGGATAATTTAATAGCGTTAGTGGTACTTAATTTAGGATATCTACTGGTGTTATTAGCGGCCTATGGAGGACTTGAACTGTTAGCAGTTTCAACTCCAGGTGGTATTGTAGTGTTGATTCTAGTGGTAGCACTACATTCTTTTTATATGGGAGCGGTTTCTTTTCAAACTAAAGAATATGCTTGGTATAGTCGACCAGGATTTTCTCATTTCAAAGCGTTCTTTAACGTGTTCTGGCGCCACTCTTTGTTACACTTCGCTATAAATATTCTGTTAATAACAATTATTTTTTTCGTTATCCCTTTCTACATCTCTTACAACGCGCTATTTCCCTTTGTTATAGCCGTATTGGTGTTTTGGGTAGCGGTAGTGTTGTTGCTGGCGATGCTCTATTTTTATCCTCTTGCCGTACAAATGCCTGTTGATGGACCATTTAAAAGTCTTAAAAAGTCTCTCATGCTCGTGGTAGACAATCTCTGGTTTTCAATCTTCTTCGCTATTTATCATATATTTAACCTTGCTCTTACCGTTGCTTTTGCTACCATCATTCCGGGGGTCGCAGGAATACAGTTGTCACGTCAAGTTGCTGTTAAGTTACTCATGTTTAAATACGATTATCTTGAGGAGAATCCCGAGGCTAATCGTAAAAAAATACCTTGGGAAGAGCTACTCTTTGATGAGCGAGAAAAGGTTGGAACTAGAACATTACGGGGCATGATTTTCCCTTGGAAGGAGTAGTATGGCGCAAGAAGTTGAATGTAAACTTACCATACAGAACTCTGAAGTTGCCCTCTTTACGACACGCATAGAGGCTTACTTTCCCGATGCTATTGTATCTGAAGTTCATAAGGAAGATCTCTATTATGGATTGCCAGACTCTACCAATCTATTTAGAATTCGGGTCACTACTGACGGGATAGTTGTAACTCAAAAATATAAAGAATTACGTAGTGATGGGGTTGAAGTTAATCAGGAAACTGAGTTTTCAGTACCAACAGAAGATTTGGGTGCATTAAAACAGTTTTTTGCTAAGCTTGGTTATTTGCCAGTAGTTGAAAAAAAGAAAATAGGTAACTCCTGGCAAAAGGGGACATTAACCATAGAATTGGTTGAGGTTGAACAGCTTGGGTGGTTTATAGAAATTGAAAAACTACTTGACGATAATGCGTCAGAAAGAGAAATTAACGGAGCAATAGAGCAATTATCAGAAATACGCAATGAGCTTGGGTTGAGTGATTATCCTCTCCAAGGGCGCTATTATAGTGAGATGCTGCAAGATCTGTAAGGAGACGTAGGGTATGGAATTTCGCGCAAGCCACATTCTTGTTAAAGATAGAAAACTCGCTGAAGATTTGAGAAAACGGATTCAAGGGGGAGCTAATTTTGCTGCTCTTGCTCGTGATTTCTCTATTTGTTCTAGCAAAAGTAAAGGTGGAGACTTGGGCTGGTTTGGAGAGGGGGCCATGGTCCCTCCCTTTGAGCGTGCAGTTAAGCGGATGTCCACAGGATCCATTAGCCCAATTGTTTCGACCCAATTTGGATTTCATATCATCAAGAAAACAGGTAGCCGTTAATTATCGCCATTTTGGCATAACGAGGGGAGGTTTGCTGGGACTGGTGTAATGTAAGTCAACTCCGACTTTGTAGACAGCTTCAATCCGCTCCTTCGTTAAAACCTCTTTTACTGAACCTTCAGCAACAATTTTCCCTGATTCCATCATAATCACCAAATCACTAAATGCGCTAACGGCGTTCAAATCATGTAAGACACATACGACTGTAGCAACCTTTTCTTCCACTAAGCGGCGTAATAAGCTAAGTATTTCACGTTGGTTATGCACGTCGAGATGACTGACTGGCTCATCTAGAAGAATGACACACGATTGTTGAGCTAGAGCTCTGGCGATGAGCATACGTTGGTATTCACCTCCCGAGAGCTCGTTTGCTAAGCGATTCTCCAAATGGCAAAGGTTCATCGATTCTAAAGACTTTCTAATCAAAGTATGATCCTGGGGCGTAAGTGTGGAGAATTTACCGCCGTGGGCATATCTACCCATAGCAATACACTCATATACCGTAAATTCATATTCAATGCGACTTTGTTGTGGCACATAGCTCATATGTTTAGCGAGTTCTATTTGAGAATAATCGAGTGAATCTCCCTTAGGCAGGACAACTGTCTCTTTAGGTGAGGGGAGTATACGCAAAAAGTGGCGTAATAAAGTTGTCTTTCCTGATCCATTGGGGCCAATAATGGAGATAAAAGCACCTGAGGGAAAATCTGTACTTATATTGGTAAATAAGGGTTTGTCCCGATAAGACCAATTCAAGTTTCTAATTGAACCAACCATAGTTTCCATCAGCGTTCCTCCTTTTTATGTTGTATGAGAAGTACAATAAATAGTGGCGCCCCAGCAATTGCCGTAATAATACCGACTGGTAATTCTGATGCTCCTAGAACAGTGCGAGCTAGGGTGTCGGCGCTTACCATCATCAGAGCCCCTCCAACTAGAGAGAAGGGGAGAAGGATGGTATGGCGAGGTCCAGTAATAAGGCGCATGATATGGGGTACCATAAGCCCAACAAAGCCAATAATGCCACAAAATGCCACGGTAATTGATGTGGCTAGAGTGGAGAAAACTAACAAAATGAGGCGGATAGTTCTGACTGATACTCCAATAGAGAGAGCCGAGGCTTCATCCAATAAGAGGATATCTAATTCTCTCGTTAATAGGCTTATGGGAATAATACTCAAGGCAGCAGTTACGCTCATGATGAGTAGTTTAGACCAAGTTGAGGTGCTGAAACTCCCTAAAGTCCACTGCATGATACTCTGTAATTGGGTGCGATTAAGGTACATAAATAGGGTCATAAGGGCGGAGAGGAGAAAGTTTAGAGCGATTCCAGTCAATAGCAGAGTCGCTGGGGGGCGTCGCACTCCACCCGATAAGATGAAAATACACCAAGCGGTTCCTGCTGCTCCTAAGAAAGCAGCCAGGGGGACCTGCCACACTCCTGTTGCACCACCAATAAATCCAAGAAAGGCCCCAAAAGCTACCCCAAAAGCAGCTCCACTAGAAATCCCAAGTACATAAGGATCAGCCATTGGATTGCGGAAGAGAGCTTGATAAACCATACCGGATACTGCCAAGACCATACCAGCAACAAGGGCGGTAAGGATTCTAGGCAGACGAAGATTCCATATAATTTTATGCTGGGCTGCACTGAATAACTTTGTGGGTGCATACGAAGGTCCTGTACTAATGATAGCGACAGTTTGTTTTACCGTGATACTAGCTGGACCAAGAGCTAAAGAAACTATGGAAATCACGAAAAGCGAAATTAATAAAGTTATCAAAATTACTGGAAGGTAGCGCTTTTGCACCATATGCTACCTCGATAATTGCATAAATGCATGCGCTAATTGTGCTACGGCTTCAGCACTACGTGGTCCTTGACGCTCCATAATGTTGTTTTCAACTGATGTGATGATTTTATCATTCTTCACAGCTGTCAAAGAGGAATAGGGGGGATGCGATACAAAGTTTTGCTTGGTTTCTTCTGGTGTGGTCCCCCACAAAGCGGGAAGAATGAGAATGTCAGGATCATTAGCCAATAATAATTCGACCTGATAACTCCAGTTTACGGCATCGCTAGCAATATTTATTCCTCCAGCGAGGGTGATGACGTCGTGCAGGTATGTATCTCCTGTTGCGGTAAAATCGCCCCATTCTCCAAAACCGGTCACATAATAGACGGTAGGACGGTTTGTTGCAGGTAAGTGGGCAGTGGCCTCAGCAATCGTTTTTTTCATCTTAGAGACCAATTGTTTTGCTTGCACATCTGTTCCCGTTATTTTTCCAACTTGTTCAATGATTCGATATGTTCCATCCATGGTACCTGGTTCATTGATATAGGCGATGGGGACACCTCCAGTTTCAATTGCATCAACTGTTTGAGCTTGTCCTATATCTCCAATAATTACTAAATCGGGTTCCATGGAGAGAATTTTTTCTATGCTGGGGCTAAGCAAATCTCCCATAGCCGCTATTGAAGCTGCTTCAGGCGGATAGTCACAGTAATCAGTACGTCCAACAACCTTTTCTCCTAGCCCCAATGCAAAAAGAGTCTCTGTAATATTCGGACTCAATGAGACAATGCGTTGGGGTACATAGGGTAATGAAATCGTTTTATTACGCGAATCAATTATAGAAACAACTGGTTCAATAGTTGCATTAACTGCTTTTTGTCCTGCCGCGCTAAGTGGGGACAGGGCGCCAACCATACATAATACGATAAGAATAGTGAGGAATCCTTTTTTGTGTGTGTTCATGCCACGCTCCTTGTAGTGGATTGGGCATGAGGCTGCATACCCGACCTATACTCCGTAGGTCCGATTTAAAATCGACAGGTTCGTGTGTGGCAGGTCTCCTGACTCTGAGGATTACGTAACAGCACCTTCCCAGAAAAATATTCCAGTGGTTGCTTTTAAGCAGCCGTTCTTACCTCATTACAGTGGCGGGACCGTACGGGGATTTTACCCGTTTCCCTCTTAGCAGATGGCTTGAACCATCCGAACCACACATGGATGTATGGTATGTATCTGTGCCGATATTGTCAAGTTGTTTTAATGAAACTAAAACTAGGATTTCCTAGAAATAGGAACTGATAATTTTATCAATCGCGCGTAGCGTCTTTAGATATATAGTGGTATAATCACTGAAATTAGGAGAGAATGTAGTATGGACAGATCTGAAACATTTACCCAGTTGTGTGCCCTCGTCTGTGACGCTCAGGATGGAAAATCTTTAGAACCGTTGCTAGTTAAGATACGAGATGTGAATGAAGTCGATAGAGAAGGGTATAGTCCTGTCTGGTATGCGGTGATGGAAAATGAGCAAATATCAGTAATCGAAACATTACTTAAGGCTGGCTCAAAAGTTACCGTAGAGCTAGTTGAAGAGGCTGTGGTTCATAATGCTAATATTGAGATAACGAAGCTTCTATTTTCTCATTTGGAAAACCCAGAGCAAGAAGATATTGATCTGCTTTTTTTAATGGCAGCAGCTTCAAATACCCACGATCTTTTAGTTCGTTTCTTTGTTGCGCAAGGGGCTGATATCACTAGTACCTTGCCTATGGATCTATACCCCAGCATTCCACCTCAAGAGAATGATTTTATCTCTGATGAGGATGATTATTGGTGGGATGATTCTGAGGCAGTTATGCAGAATGCAATTGTTGTAGCAATATATGAGAATCCGGATCCGGCTCCTATGGTAAAAACACTGATCGATCTTGGAGTTGACCCTAATTGGATAGATAGAGAGGGGTTTTCGGTCTTGATTCATGCGTTAGATAACGCAGAATTGGTCAATACGTTACTAGAGAACGGAGTTCAAATAGATGTGCAAGATTCGAGAGGCATGACGGCTCTTATGCATGCCTGTGCCGCCGATTCATCGTCTGTATCATTGGCATTACTAGCTGCAAAATCTGACGTTCATTTAACATCTTTAGATGGAGAGACTGCTCTACATTTTGCTCTAGGTTGTCATTTGCATGATAACAGTGAAGTTGTCGAGGCATTACTAAAAGCGGGAAGTGATTTCAATGCTCCCGATGGTGCAGGACGTTTGCCACTCGACATTGCTCGGTTTAATTACTGTTCTCAAAATATCATAGAGATGTTGGTTCAGGCCGGAGCTAAAATGGGTGATCTTTCTTGACGCAATCACGACAATCTTCTAGGATTTGACTATGCAAAAAACATTGACAGTATTTACAGATGGCGGGTGTTCAGGCAATCCTGGTCCCGGAGGATGGGCCTTTGTGATTGCCGGCGACGAGCAAGAGCTGATTGAAATAAGTGGGGGAGATTCTCAAACAACCAATAATCGAATGGAATTACAAGCTGTTATCAAGGCGTTAGAGTATATCATCGCTATGGATGAACCAATAAGTTCAATCCGGATTCACACCGATTCTCAGTATGTGAAGAATGGGATTACGGTTTGGATTCATAATTGGAAAAGGAATGGTTGGAGGACTGCATCTAAAGCTCCTGTAAAAAATAAGGAGTATTGGGAATCCCTCGATAATTTAGCTCAGAAGCTCCCCATTGAGTGGCATTGGGTAAAAGGGCATGCTGGGGTTGAACTCAATGAACGGTGTGACACCCTCGTGCGTCTGGAGATGGACGCTATTATTAACCGCTAAATTTTTGCCTTTGTGTTGACACTTTAAAGACATCTTGATAATATCCAACACGT
>CAZGDR010000056.1:0-10419 GCA_964524755.1 uncultured Spirochaetaceae bacterium | reverse complement strand
CCGATGTTTCTCATTTTTGTAATTTCAGACATACATGCTTCCTCTTCTTTTATCGCCGTAGTCCGCCAGCTTCCATAAAAGCAAACGTATCATCGGTCAAAGATATTACTGGGTTCAAAACATATCCCATGGCTAATTCGAGATTTTGCATCAAGTAGGGTATATGAGTCAAGCACACTACAATTCAGTGTACCGAACGGATTCTAGTATATTATCTAATTTTGTTCAATCCTTTCGCTTCTATATAATTGTACTAGCTTTAGATAAGGCATGCAATACAACATTTCCAACTGTGCTAGTGGCAGGGGATCTCGAATAATGATACACTTTTCAGGTCGGAGGTTCCTATGGAAACTATATTTACCAAAATTATTGCAGGAGAGATACCATCCACTAAGTTATATAGCGACGACAGGTGCATCGCTATTTTAGATATCGCTCCTGTAAACAAAGGACATGCTCTCGTCATTTCACGAGAACCATTTCCAACCTTAGGCGAATGTCCCTCACCTGTACTGGCTCACATGATGACGATAGTACAAAAACTGGATGAGGCACTGCGCAAAGAACTAGGTGCTGAAGCCACAAATATCATCATTAACAATGGACCAGCGGCTGGACAAGAAGTTCCCCACCTACATATCCATGTCATACCTCGATACAGTGATGATGGTAAAAGGTTCATTCCTCAGAAAACGACCTATAAAGAGGGTGAAATAGAGGAAATTGGGCGCAAATTACAACTATAACTTAGTCGCTTGAGCCGCCTATATTTCACTTGCTCCAGCGGCGACTCATTGGTACACTATGGGGCATGAGAAGTTGTCATTTTTGCGAAACAGAAATCTCCTCAACTATGATTATTGGGCATGCTTCAGTTTGTTCTTTTTGTGGTCGCCCACTTAAAGTTTGTCTCAATTGCCGTTTCTACGACCCCAATGCTTACCAAGGATGTCTAGAAGAGATTGATGAGCCAGTAACATATAAAGATTTAGCTAATTTCTGTGACTATTTTGTAATGAAAGAGACTTCAGGAAAGCAGAAAAACAAAACTCAAGAAGAAGCTCGCTCACGTTTTTTTTCCCTCTTTAATGAAGAATAACCTAGGAGATATCGTATGCTTGAAATCGGTTCCCCGATCCCCTCTATTACCTTGTTTGACGATACAGGTAAAAGTATAAACTTTAAAGATTTTGCTGGTAAGTATATTGTTCTCTATGCTTATCCACGTAATAACACCCCTGGTTGTACGGCTGAAGCATGCTCTTTTAGAGATCAATCAGACGCAATCACGGAAACTGGCGCAGTTATCTTTGGGCTCAGTCCCGATTCGGTGCAATCCCACCAAAAGTTTAAAGCAACATACCAATTGAACTTCTCGCTCCTCTCAGATCCCTATCATGAACTTCTAGAAAGTTTAGGTGCTTGGGGTGAAAAAGTAAGTTTTGGTAAAACGTCCATTGGGGTAATACGTAGCACCTTTATCTTTGACCCAGATGGCAAATTGATTAAAGTTTGGCCTAAAGTTTCCCCTCAATCCCATGGAGAAGAAATAGCTATTTTTCTCAAAAAGGTGTAGTTGTAATGTCCCAACAATTGAAAAATCTTGCCTTATTTTTACTTATGTTCGTCGCTGTGCTTCTGAACTCTTGCATGACGTACAATTATGCTGATGCAAAATTAGCCATTGCACCAACCTCTTCGGTTATTGAGACGCCTTCAGTTCCTACAAAATTAGCGGACTTGCAAAAAGAATCGATTAGTGAAATTGTCGATGTTCCTGCACCAGAGACCATCAGCTCACCAGAACCAGCTGAACCCACACCGTTACGTAAATTCTCTGCCGCACTAGTGCCCTTACCGACACAGGCCCCTACGGAACTCCTTGACTATATCGCAACAGAGATCGAAATTTCAGATATAGCGATTATTGGAATTACGGGTGACGAAGAGGCCGTCTCCTACCTTGAAGCACAACTCGATATGCCTACATTTCGCTTGGATAATCGACGCGTATTGGCCACTAGGTTAGAGACTATTTCCCACACAAACCAACTGTACAAAGTTCAGATTGACTCGTTGCGTTCAGTAGCTGTAGGAATTTTAGACTTTTACCCTTCCAATCCCTTCCAAGACCTCCTTGCAGCAGCCTCTACAGAGGACTGGGAGGCCATTGTACAGGCACACCAACAAGAACTACCACTCTCTCAGCAAGAGGGCCCTACGTTACTTTTAGCCTCTTTAGGTCAGCCCACCAGTGAAGACTGGTTTGAGACGGCTTTCACCCACCCCTATAGGATCCCATTGCGTTGGCCCTATAGCGATATGTTTGGCGAACAAGGGTTTCTCGATAGCTGGCGTTTAACTCACTACAACGCAGAGACCGCTCCCGGTTTCACTTGGGAGTATACCTCAACCGATAATAACAAATATGCGGAACGCATCGATTATATCTACACTCAAGGCTTACTCCCTCTCGCTACTGAAACAGTGCCAATGGGGCCTTGGGAGATGATGAACGAACAACGCTCCGCAATTACAGGAACTTTTATAGTCCCCTAGTTTTGTTATTGTAATACATCTAAATCTATCTCACAGCTGACGGTTGGCATGGTTATGCCCCAATTTTCCAGCACTGCTGGATGGACTTCCCCAAAGACACCAACAACAACTCCATCACAGATTAATTTCCCGCAACGGCCTTCAATAAAGCGAGGATCAACTAAAGTTTCCATCCGGTATTCACGGTTTACATAATAAAACAAGGTGGAGATCACACTATTTAGTTGGTTAAAGCCCATCTCGCTACTTGCCGACAAAAACCCTAGAAAGTTACGTGTGGTAGTACCTGAATTATCTGACGGGTCAAGAAAGGCAACTTTCCCTACCTCAAAAATATGGTGAGGGTACGTTGCATGGGCACTCATACTCTCTGATTCTAACAAAGAGGGGATTATAGAAGGTCGTACAAATTCATAGTTTTCACTCATTGGATTGGCAATTTGAATATAATCAGAGCCATCAACGCGCATATTATCAATATATTCACGCCGTGAACCAAGATAATTATACATCATCTCCTGGTATCCTAAGCCAACCATTATATCTTTAACCTTACGACCAAATACTTCAGCATCGGTTAAACGCCCTACAGTCGAATCACTCGGCAATTCCGGTGAAAAGTTGCCTAACCCATGCCCTATCATGACATCTTCAACGATATCAACGGGGTGCAAAAAGTCATTCCGATATTCCGGCACAGTTACATAGACCATCTTCTCATCGGTTATAGCAAAAACTCCCATGCGGCGCAGAGCCAGTACAATTTCATCATTAGTGAGGTGTTCTCCTAGCGTATGTCGTAAGAAATTTAACTCACAAGCTGCCGGTTGTTGGAAATAATAGGGAACCGTAATTTCTCGTCCATAATCAGTATCGAATTCATACTTACAACGTACAGGCAGAATGGTAAATCCCATATCTGCACAATCACACGCTAAGATAGAAGCAGCTAACAGAAGGTCATTTAGTATCGTCCCACTTAATTCGAAGAATAGATGTTCATCGCCTACTTCTACAGCTCCAATATGAGCACTATTAATTACAGGTGGGAAACTCAACACTGCTCCGGTATCATCGTAGAGGAAGGGAAATAGAGGGCTATCAGCTACAATCGGCCCGAATTCGAGACCTTTTGGATGCTTTTTACATATTTCACGTAATGTAAGATCTTCAGTCATGTGTAACGGAACAAAATGAGCTTTGTCTGGATCTGCACCTTTAAAATGGATGGGATAGGTCATGAGATCACTTCGGTATACCCCAATTGCTATAGTTTTTCGTTTTCGTCCAAAATTGTGACACAATTTTTCTTGGGATTGAATGAGACTTAGTAAAGTCTCTTCGTCAAGAACTTTCCCCGTGACGGCAAAACCAATTGAATAGGGACGCACTTCTTTGGCAGATTCATGCACAACAAGGGTTCTTCCTTCCGCATCGAGGGTCTCCTCGGGTGTAGAGAAGAAATCATATTGGGCTATAGTCTTGTCGCGATAAGAGACCATTTGTCGGGCTAAACCAGCCGGTGACCATAAATCAGGACGATTTGTATCGTTCAGTTCAATCTTATACAAGCCTTCGTCTGTATCACGTCCATCCAATTCTGCTTTGGCCACGGGCAATATCTCTTCCAAGTAAGCATCGCTATACGAAGCCCCTAACAAGGAATTGAATAACTTTTCATGTACCTCTATCTTCGGCATTAGTTACTTCTCCTCATACGTACACTCTCAATATCTGGAGTAAATAATTCACGTAGATCATTCAAGCCAAGATGCATCAGAGCCATCCGGTCGATCCCTAGCCCCCAGGCAAGAACGGGAACATCAATTCCCAGTGCCTTGGTAACTTCTGGGCGGAAAATACCGCTACCACCCAATTCAAACCATCCTAACACGGGGTGTTTAATATGGACTTCAATCGATGGTTCGGTGAAAGGGAAATACCCTGGAACATATTTCACCTCTTCAGCGCCGGCCACCTCTTCAGCAAACATTTTCAACAAACCAAGGAGTGTTTTCAAATTCACATCTTTGCCTATTACGATACCTTCGGTCTGGTAGAAATCGGCTCCATGAGTCGCATCAACCTGATCATAACGAAAACAACGGACAACACCAAAATATTTTCCAGGTACTTTGGCGGTAGGTAACGCTTTAGCAGATAAGACTGTACCTTGACTGCGCATCACCTGACGGCGCGTAAATTCATGATCAAAGGTATATTGCCAACCACGGCTCCCCGTATCCCAGCCATTTTCATGGGTTTGGGCAACTTGCTGTAGATAGGGCTCTTCAATGGATTTGGCGTGTGAAGGATTTTTGATATAGTAAACATCATGGATATCTCGAGCACTATGGAATTGAGGCATGAACAAGGCATCACCATTCCAGAATTCGTTTTCAACTAACGGACCATCGAACTCTTCAAATCCTAGAGAACTGAGTTTATCCTTTACCCACTGCAGGTACGCCGCATAGGGGTTTTTACGCCCTAAAAGGAGACGAGCGGGGGGAGTGTTTAAACTATAAGGTCTGAAAGATCCCTGTTTCCAAGAGCCTGAAGAGAGCATAGCTGCGGTAACTGCACCAAGTTCTTCACCTGTGATATTGGCCTTCAGAAGAGCCTCTTTAGCTTTCAAGCCAGTTTTTGTTAACTTGAAGAAAGCCTCTTCTCGTTCAATTAATTTTAAAGGAGAACCTGTTGCTCCCCGTTTCTTACTATTTTTATTCACAAAAGCTCGTTCTTCTTTACTCAACTGCGATGCTTCCAAAGGAGAGTCAGCAGCTTTTGAAAAAACAACCTTGGCCACCAGCACCTCTGGAGGAGCTTCATCTGCAGTAGTCTCCGCTTTATTTCCTTCGCCCATGCGACAGACTCCAGCTTTAGACAAAATTCCAAATGCGGAACCGACATCAGATCGTTCTAACTCTAACTTTTCGGCAATCTCAGGAAGACTGTGAGGGCCACTATCTTTTAAGAGATTGAAAATTCTCAGTGCGGGAGTCCCTTGTTCCAATTGCTGATACCCTAAAGGTGTCAATTCAAAGAACGTACGAAAATTCCGGTCAGTTTCTTCGAGAAAGCCCTTGGCTACAAGCCAGCTAAAAGCCTGGTTACATTGACCAATATTATAATCGAGCTCATCTATGAGACGTTGTGCCGTTATCGATTCCCCGGGCGACACATGTCTGAGTAACCTAATCTCCAGTGGATGCAGGTTCCGTACATCAATCTCCATCTTGTAGTTTCTCCTCGTTTCAGTTTCACTTGCGTGGTACTCCACACGAGTACCGCCCATTGTACCGATTCATGAAAAAAAATAAAAGGGTGCTACGATTGGCGTTATTAGCTTGAAATAGGGCATATGACGGATATAAACACTAAACAACTACACAGCAGATGCCTCCGTTCCCAATTGTGATTATTCAGCAGCATCTCTAAAAAGATCTACTTAACAGGAGGTCTCTTTGGGCATTACTGAGAAAAGCTTTTCTTTTACTAACTTGAAAGAGTTTAATCTCTTAGCGTAAAATTACTTTTCTTTGGAATCAGACTGCTATGACCTTGTCATATACTTTCCATGCTCTGATGGATCCAAAGATTTGACAGCCGACACTTTTTTACCTTCATTTGTCTACTGAAAAACACAGAAGAGTATCAGTTACACCTTCAGTGTACAACTCGCTAGTGAATTAGGTTTTAAGCTAATCTCAATCCTAAACTTTTCCCATAATGATAAGCTTGTTTATATTCCATAAAATCTAGTCTCTTTGCTATTTCTTTATATTCAAAAGCCTTGTGACTTGGATGGTATTGATCCATTAGATTTACCAGAACATCTGAAGACAATTCCTCTTTCATGAACTCTAAGACACCTTTAGTGTCTTCTAACCCACCAGGCAACATTAGATGTCTAATCAATAATCCCTTATAAGCTATCTTTCTATGATCTGTTTTGAGTCCGCCTACCTGCCTATCCATCTCTAGTAAGGCTTTTTTAGCTCTCTCAGGATAATCTGGCACCTTTGAATACCTTTTTCCAAATTCAGTAGAATTATATTTAAAATCTGGCATGTAGATGTCTATTACTCCATCTAAAATTTTTAGGGTATCAACGCTTTCATAACCACCACAATTATATACAATAGGAAGCTCTAATCCTTTTTGAGCGGCGAAGTATATAGCTTCTAGTATATTAAACACATAATGAGTGGGGGTAACGAGATTTATATTATGGCAACCATAATGATTTTGCAGAGCGAGCATCATCTCTGCCAGTTTCTCATTGGAAACCATATCTCCTTTACCATAGGAACTTATTTCATAATTTTGGCAAAAGACACAGCTCATATTACAATATCCAAAAAATATTGTTCCAGAGCCTTTATCACCTACGAGAACTCTTTCTTCCCCTAGATGCGGTGCAAAATTTGATACTATAACCCTATGATCTGCTCGACAAATCCCTACTTCTTCTCTCCGATTGATTCCACATGCATGAGGGCATAGAGTACAATGGTTACTATGTTTTTGAGCTTCTTTTACCTTTTTAAATAAGTCGCCCTTCTCTAATAGCTTTATGTAATTAGGTTTGAAAATCATTTCATACCCTCCGCTTAAGTCTATCTATGATGCAACAGAAATTAAAAAAGATTATCTTAATCCTTAATGGTATAACAAGTTGAAAAATATAAAAACACCAAAGATATGTATGAGACACACAACTGATTCTACCACGGACCAGATAAAAAACACAGGCAGTTGAAAATCATGCTGACATAGTTGAACAATTTGGGTTTAACTTTTTCTGATAGTGAGATGGAAAAGGCATTGGGAGTATCAGTAACACTTCGCTCTCTGTTAGGGCTTTTTAAGCGAGACAGGAGTGGCTTTGAAAAAATATCATTATTTCATCATGATCTGTTCTTTGCCAATACGTTATTACAGCTGGCAACTCTCGTGCAATTGTATGCCCTATTCTGCTTTGGATAGAAAACAGTCATCACGGTTACTAAAATCCCAAAAAGCTGACCTACAGGGTGATGACCGCGGTAAATCAAGTATTACAGCAGTGATTCAATTCGAGACCAAGAATTTACTGTGACCTGCAATATGGCTGAAATCACGATGATCTTTACCAGCAGGCGTTGTTTTATACACAGCTGATGGAAATAGATTCAAAACCGCGTCCACGATATCATGAGGAGATGGCGGTAATTGCATCTCAAGATGCTTATTGAATGGAGTTGGCATCTCCTTCCCACAAACTCGGGCTATGGGAGCTTTAAGAGCTTGGAAGGCTTCAAAGTCGGCAACAATCTGGGAAATAATTTCTCCAGAAAAACCACCAAACTGGGGCGCTTCATGCACAACAACCACTCGCCCAGTTTTTTTGACAGATGCTAAAATGGTTTGAGTATCAAGAGGTCGTAACGAACGTAAATCTACGACTTCAACACTTACCTCTGTCTCTTCAAGGATAGAAGCTGCCTCTAAAGCCATAAACACAGCCTTACCATAGGCTATAATAGATACATCCGTACCTTCTCGTTTAATATCAGAGACGCCAAGAGGGATCGTATATTCACCCTCAGGGACAAAATCTTCACTGCCATACAATTTATGCTCAATAAAAACGACAGGGTTAGGATCCCTAATGGCTGATTTGAGCAATCCTTTGGCATCAGCTGGGGTGGAAGGATAGACTACTTTAAGACCTGGAACATTGGTAAAAAGTGCTTCAAGACTTTGGGTATGTTGAGCTGCTGCACCCGTCCCACTCCCCATGGGAGTGCGGTACACGAGGGGGACAGAGATTTGGCCAGCCGACATAAAGTACATTTTAGCAGCATGGTTTATCAGTGGATCAGAGGCTAACGTTGAAAAATCTCCATACATTATTTCTACAATCGGTCGCATTCCCATCATAGCAGCCCCAACGGCTACCCCTACTAATCCCTCTTCCGAAACAGGCGTTTCAATAACTTGATGGGTACCGAACCGTTCCAAAAGGCCAGTGGTCACTTTAAAACATCCACCGTAGCTGCCCACATCTTCACCGATAACAACGACCTGTTCATCTCGGGCCATCTCTTCGATCATAGCTTCCCGGATAGCTTCTCGATAACTCAGCTGCTTCACTGTGAGCCTCCCTCAGCATAGACAAAGCTATACGCTTCATCCAACGATAATTCTTGTTTTTGTGTAATCAGAGATTCTGCAACAGTGTCCAGTTTATCCTGCTCTAAGGTACTCATCGCCTTATAGTCTTCCTCAGTAAGATGTCCCCGAGCAATCATCCGCTCCTTAAATATTTCCAGAGGATCTTTTTGCTTCCACACGTTTTCTTCTTCTCGCGTCCTATAATTGCATGTATCATTTTTTGAATGTCCTGAGAAGCGATACGTGAGGGCTTCTAATAAATAAGGACGCCCTTCGGCCCGAATATATTGGGCAGCTTTTTGTACAGCAGCATATACCACTTCAACATCATTGCCATCTACGCTCCTACTTTCAATTGAATACGCACTGCCTCGCGAGGCAATCGATTTAACTGAAACCATATCTGTTGCACTCGAAGACATACCATAAAGATTATGTTCACATAAAAATAGAACAGGAAGATTCCAAATTGAAGCCATGTTCATAGCTTCGTGAATAATCCCACGGCTACTCGCTCCATCCCCAAAAAAAGCAACCACTACGTTATCTGAACCAGTTCGTTTGAGTTGCAACGCCATACCAGTCGCAATAGCGACACCACTGCCGACAACGGCTGAAGTTCCTGCATTATGATGCTCGAGATCAATCAAGTGCATCGACCCCCCTAACCCCTTAGAAAGTCCCTGTTTAAGTCCAAAAAACTCTGCAAGCATACTTTCTATAGAAGCCCCTTTGGCTAGCGTGTGTCCATGACAACGGTGGGTAGTTATTATCCAGTCTTTCGGATCAAGAGCTGGAGAAACTCCAGCATGAACGGCCTCCTGACCAATCGCTAGATGGGTAGTTCCATGCATTTCATGGGAAGAAAATAATGTTTCGATTTTTTTCTCAAAAAGACGAGAGCGAATCATCAAAGAGAGAGTATCCAGTCCCTGCTCACGATTAAAGGCAATAGACATGCAAACCCCCTATATTTCTTGCACAAGAACGCGGTCAATATACCCCAAATACAATGTGTGATAATCTTTTTTTGGATAATGACGCGAAATTGAGGTATCAATAAAATCTGCGGGATCTATGTTAGTTTTAGATGCTTTTGTACAACAATAGACCATATTAGCTTGTTCAAAGGTAACGAAATCTTCATTGTTGTTACCTTCTGTGGTTACTGCAGTTAATCCTGTGGCTTGGGCTTTATCGGTATCACGACCAGAATGTGACCCGCAAAACTGAAGAGCTTTTCTAAAGGATGGTGGGAAAAAAGAGCAGGTAAATTGGTTGTACTTTTCCAAGAATTCAAAAGTATAACGGGAATCACGGACAACAATACCAAACGTTGGTTTACTCCACATAACCCCCAAAAATCCCCAAGCAGCTGTCATCGTATTCCAATTGCCCTCTGTTCCGGCTGTTATGAGAAAATTATCTATCTCGAAAGCAGTAAATGGATTTAATTCTAATGAAGCAATATCAATTTCTACGAACACGCTTTCCTCCTACATGCAAGATGCATATCGTCCGACTCTACCCCCTGTCTGTTCAGTGAGAAAACAGGGTGGTATGGAAGAAAGCCATGACGCAACCGATACCTTATTATAGTCACCACTCCATGTTCAGTCAATAATGAAAATTTACAAAATCTGATATGATGTGACCGCTTGTCAAGTCCAAAATGTTACATTTTCGCCTTCTTTT
>CAZGDR010000055.1:7243-10450 GCA_964524755.1 uncultured Spirochaetaceae bacterium | reverse complement strand
AAATTTTTGCCTTTGTGTTGACACTTTAAAGACATCTTGATAATATCCAACACGTTCGCCGAGGGCCACTAGCTCAGTAGGTAGAGCAACGCCCTTTTAAGGCGTGGGTCACTGGTTCGAATCCAGTGTGGCTCAACGAACCAACTCCTTGCAAGTCAGGGAGTTTTTTTATTTTTGACAGTGAGGACAGAAATGGGTCGATCGCTGATTTATGATGATTTTTTCAATCGGAGTTTGGCAGATATAACAGGGAGTTTGCGTTCTTCGAAAAACTTGGAGTTGCCTTCCATGTTGACCTGCCTCTCCTTTTGAGGTGAAATTGCCGTCACCGGTCCCTAGCGAAGTACCCCGGTTGGTAATGGCCGAACGTAAGGTGTGTTGAATTGCACGGTGCAAAGCAAAAACTTCTTCTTTCGAGAGGCTTTCTCCTGTTCTGCAGGGATGAATTTTTGCTAAAAATAGCGTTTCGTCGGCATAAATATTACCTATACCAGCAATAAACTTTTGATCCAATAACAACGTTTTTAAGCGTGCCTTGCGGTGATGAAGACGTTCATAGAGGACAGCGGCGGTAAAGTCATCGTGTAACGGTTCTGGACCTAATGCATCCAGCCACAATTCGGGGTTATTAGTTAGGATCATGCGTCCAAACTTTCTTGGATCATGAAAGACGAGGTTATAATTTGTAAATTGAATAATAACTCTGTCGTGAAGATCGTTTGTCTGGTGAATATCGCGTAGAGTCAAAGAACCCGTCATACGTAAATGGATTAAGAGACTGGTTCCAGTATGCAGAACGAGATGGATGTATTTTCCTCGTCTGGTAACTGAGATAATGGTATTATTGACCAATCCTGCCCGAAATTGATCGGGGTGGAGGTCTGCAATACTTTTTTCCCATAGGACGAGTACATCAATTATTTTCTCACCAATCACGCCTCCAGTTCTGAGGTCCCGACAAACTGTTTCAACTTCTGGCAATTCCGGCATATATTCTTCCTCTCGTGCCCATGATGCCAGATGATGCAGAGTAAATCTAGGTCCTGAAGTGATTGCGGCTTTACCAAATTTCTGGTTATATAATAGCAAGGTGATTATAATGAAAGAGAGATATGTTCAGCGAGCCATACAATTGAGTGGTCAAGGTTATAATTGTGCACAAGCAGTTGCATGTACTTTTACCGATATACTTGATATCGATGAACAGACTTTATTTAAATTATCTGAAGGTCTTGGTAGAGGTATGGGTGGTATGGATGGTACCTGTGGTGCACTTAGCGGGGCCATTCTTGTGCTATCTTTACTGAATAGTAGCGGTGATATAAAACACCCCACCAAAGAAAAGACTTATGTTCAAGTTAAAGAAATATTTGATAGATTTGTAAAGGAAATCGGTAGCAGTGTGTGTAGAGACATAAAAGGGGTAGACTCGGGCGTTGCTTTACACCCCTGTGCTGATTGTATCCAGGATGCTGTACGGTATACGTATGAGCATTTGCAAATTCCGTTGAGAGGGGTTTTATGAAAGATTTTACTTATTACAGTCCCACGAAAGTACTTTTTGGGAAAGATGTTGAAACAAAAATTGGTCCAACCTTAGCTGAGGCAGGGTATTCAAAAGTACTTGTTCACTATGGTGGGGGAAGTGTGAAACGAAGTGGTTTACTCGGCCGTGTGCTTAAAAGTTTGACCGCTTCAAAGATTGAATATGTAGAGTTGGGTGGTGTTGAGCCTAATCCTAAAATTGAATTAGTGCGCACTGGAATGGAGCTAGTCAAAAAAGAAAAGGTCCAATTGATTCTAGCTGTAGGTGGGGGCAGTGTTATTGATTCTGCAAAGGGTATTAGCTTAGGAGTAGCCCATAATAGGGATCCTTGGGAGATGATTATAAACGGCATAGCACCAACGAAAAGAATGCCTTTAGCTTCCATGCTAACGATCTCCTCTGCAGGGAGTGAGATGAGCTATTCTCATGTTCTCTCAAATCCTAGCAAGAATCTTAAACGATCATTGAATAGTGATCTTCTACGTCCAGATTTTTCGTTTCAAAATCCAAAGTATACGAAAACGGTTAGTTCATACCAAACTGCATGTGGTATTGTGGATACCTTTATGCACACCTTAGAACGATATTGTACTCCAGATACGGATTCAGATTTAACTGACAGAATTGCCGAGGGATTGATGGTTGCTGTAAAGAGGGCCGGAAAGGTAGTTATGGAGAATCCTAATGATTATGAAGCTCGGTCGACTCTCATGTGGGCCTCCAGCCTTTCACATAACGGACTCACAGGATGTGGGAAATCATTCAATTTTCCAGCCCACAAGATTGAACATGATATTTCTGGACTACATGATGAAATCTCACATGGAGCCGGTTTAGCAGTCGTCTTTCCAGCATGGGCAAAATATATTTATAAGCATGATGTGCGTAGATTTGCCCAATTAGCAGTACGAGTGTGGGGGGTTGAGATGGACCACGACAACCATGAAAGAGTTGCTTTATGGGGTATTGAAGCCATGAAATCGTACTTCAAGAGCATTGGGATGCCTACCACTATGCAAGAGCTAGGAGTAGATGCTTCTGAGTATGAAAAACTTGCTAACATGACTACTCAAAACGACAAAGTCCCCGTAGCTTCTTATATCCCGCTTGGAGTAAAAGAGATTGTTGAAATCTTTAAAATAGCATCAGAATAAATTACTAAGTAAGATTGAAATTGATTGGGAAAAGAAGAGTGACACCAATTGGTTCCCCTCTTAGTTGAGCAGGTTGTACGCGCAACGATGAAAATGCACGTACAGCTGCTTCAGCAAATCCATAACCTGGATTTTCCTCAACTACAATCTTAACAATCTCTCCACTGGCAGAGATATAAAGACGCAATAGTACTAATCCCTCTTTTTGTTGACGCTTCGCAAGAGATGGGTAAATAATTTTCTCAGATAATAAGACATGATCAAAAACAGGACCTGTAGTTACATCTTCGATAGTATAGAATTTCTCTGACTCAAAAAAATCTTCTTCTACAGGAGGGCTTTTCATAGAATCTGGAACCCTCACAGGAAGGAATACTTCTTCTGGACGGGGTATTCTTGCTAGACGAGGTTGTGTAGAGCTAGGAGTCAGAATGGGACTAGGTGATTCAACAGGACTAGGTGATTCAACAGGACTAGGTGATTCAACAGGACTAGGTGATTCAACAG
>CAZGDR010000055.1:5397-6980 GCA_964524755.1 uncultured Spirochaetaceae bacterium | reverse complement strand
GATTCAAGAAATTTTATCGTTGCTTGTAGGGGCGGAGAAGAGGATTTGAGTAGAGGTGTTTCAGATAAAGGGATAAATAGCGCCCCAATACCTAGTATTACGATACCTAAGATTAAGCCTATGCGTTCGTTTGTCTTCATGGTATTTGCTCTACGAGACAATGGATTATGTGTGTACCGTTATGTTGAAGATGGACTATAAGTGGTTCTATTGCGGCATAAGGGGTCTTTTTATCAGCATAGATAGAAACGATGTCTGATTGAGGGAGATATGGTAAGGAAGTTACTTGGTTCTCATACCAAACAGAACCCTCTGCAGTAACAAATAATTGCAACCCTTGTTCTTGGAATGTTTGATTCCATGCTGTTTCAGGAACTTCAATTGGAGTAGGGAGCATGGTTGAAGTTATTGCGAGCAATAAAAAGAACAATAAGAGAAGAAAAGCGATGTCAGTCATCGATGAGGAGATATTGTTCCTTTTCCTTTTCATGGTAGGCGCTCCAAAGCCACTGTTATACCTCTTTCATCTAACTTGGAGAGTACCGTAATAACTTTCTGCCATTCAGTTTCTCCAGCAATACGAAGTGTAGTGGTTTTTATAGTTTGTAAGAGCTGATGAAAGTCTTCTGTCGATAAGACAATGCCCTCATGCCTAAGGATACCGGAGGCATTTAAAGTGAGTACCACCGGAGGTGAATCTGTTTGTACAACCGCTTGTGAAACAGTAGAGAGGTTTATACTACGAACACCATAAACACCAACTAACAACAAAAAGAAAATAATAAGGAGAAAGGCTAAGTCGTTCGGTTGGGCTACAGTAATTTTTCTTCTACGCATATGTTACTTACCACGACATCAAGTAAAAAACTAAACACTGTCGCTATAATTGAAATTATGAGCCCAAAGGCGGTTGTATAGAGAGCCTCATAGAGGCCCCCAGCTACTACCTGTAATTGAATAGAAGTTGCTTCAGAGACAGATCTGAATGCAGAAATCATCCCTGTAACAGTGCCTAAGAAGCCTAGTACGGGAGCGATCATCGCTATAAAATCTAGAGCAGCCAGCGGTGATTCCAGTTTTTGTTGTGTATATTGCTCATCTCTTCTGTATACGAGCCAATACGAAATGCTTCGTTCAAAGGCAATGATAATCGTGATGAGCAATAAGGCGAAGAGCGGCCACATGACCGCTCCTCCTTGTTGAATAAGAGCGTACAAATTACGAGCTTTCATCCATTATTCTCCAATTTAAAACTTCCAGTCTCCACCGAGTCGGACTTTCATACCAGGCATTGGGTAGCCTGCAATATGTTCATATTGAGTATTAAGCAAGTTATCAACGCCGATGTAAGCTTTTAATGTTTCTGAGAAGCGTGCGTTAACCATGAGATTGCAAAGAAAGATATTTGTCGGCATGTTTATGCTTTTGCCTAGTACTTCACCATCAAGAATTGCTTGGAACATACCCATCTCAAATGTAACTGCTGCTTTAGCAGTATGTTTGCGTATGCTTGCAACTTCTACGTTATCGCTAAGAGTATTAGTGCCCGAGAGGTCATAACTTTTGTTGAGTTGATAACTTGC
>CAZGDR010000055.1:0-5297 GCA_964524755.1 uncultured Spirochaetaceae bacterium | reverse complement strand
CCCACATCGGTACTATCGACATAATCGAGGGCCACATTGACACCACTTTCTAGAACATAATTATCGCCTACATCCCATTTTTGGGTTAGTTCGACACTCCCTCGATGTTTGTTGTGAGTACTTTCACTTGACCATTGAACATCCTTATAGAAGGTTTTTCTGTAATCATAGGCAACGTTAAAGGTGAGGATTTCTAAACTTGGTAAAGGATGTTCGAGAGTAACTGAGTTAGTAGTGGTGGCTCCAAAATCTTGTTGGTAGTTATCAGGGGTGAGCCCAAAATTCAGGTTACCAGGAACTCCCACGTTTTGGTATAAGATAATGGTATTGGAAGCAAAATCAGTCTTGTCATTGATAGCACCAGAGATGTTAGTTGAGCCATGTACATTATACATCTCAGCATTATCGCGGAGAGCTCTAGTTCCTCCAGATTCATAGATATAGCCGTTTTGGGCTAAAATTCCCCCCACTGAGGAGACAATTGAAATTCCTTGTATTTCATCCGAATAGGTGAGGTCTAATTTTTGACTGTCAACTAATCCTAGCCAATTGCGTTTTGAGCCATATGATTGGGGAAGGAATGATCCATTCTCAATAGAGAGGGTGAAAGGAGTTGGAGAGGAGGTGCCTTTTGTAGTAATGATATTGACGATTCCACCGATGGCATTAGTTCTTCCAAGGTTCCCAGATCCACTTTTTATGATTTCAATCGATTCAATACTGGCTACAGGGATACTGGATAGATCGAAGTCAGCATTATGAGCATTATTCATAAGGACACCATCTAGGTACACCAGCGTTTTAGACGCATTGGCTCCTCGTATTTGGATGTTCTGTGCCGCTCCAATGCTTCCGTATGACCGATATATTGTCCCAATTGCTTTACCTACTAAATCTGCTGTAGAAGATGCATTGTAGGTTTCGATCTGTTCTTTAGTAATAACTGCTACAGTTGAGGCACTGTTAACCTCAGCTTTTGCGAGCGCCTGGTCTGATATTTCAAGACCGTACGTTTTTCCAATGTCAGTGAAATTTTGTGTTCCAAACAAGGTAGTTAGGGTGAGTAGTAACACAACCGTGAAGATTCCGCGCTTCATCATGAAGAGCCTCCTAAAATAAATTAGCCGGCTTCGTGAAGATGCAAACGCAATACGGATTGTTATACGTTCCCAGAATACTGTCTCTTTCTCACGAAGAATATACCTGGAAACGTCTCCTGACTTACGATTATTCCTACTAGTAAACCTTCTCGTCCTTGGACAATGGATTTTTTACTTTCGTCATCGATTACAGTGGCGGGACCGTTGGGGAATCACACCCCATTCCGTTTTTCCAGGCCCAGCAAGCTTACTCTAGCGGAATATCTGGTAACGGTCAATGAAAAGTTTGCTATTATAGTAAGCGTTGATACTACTTCTTATTCTTGCATAAGTTCGTGATAGTGGATTGCTCGCTCAGGGGTAGGCCATCAGATAACATGTGCACCTATGTAGAAAATAGGCTTAAGCCTAAGGTTTTACAGGAACAGGTTCTTTTTTTATCTGAGTGGGAATCACATCTGTTGTCACAGAATGATTTGCCTCATCCTTCGTGTAAACCAGCTGGGTAGGATAGGCAAATTCGATGCCTTCCTCTTTGAAAGTTCGAAAGAGCCTGAAATAAATTTCTTGTTGAATATCCATATAGACAGTGTAATTATTAGTAGGTACGTAGTAGACCGTCTCAAAATTGAGAGAGTAGTCTCCAAAGGCATTAAAGTGGGAGCGGTCAAAAACTACCCCTTCAATGGTTTTTACTGAAGTGATGATATCTTTGATGATAGATGGTACTTTTTCCAAATTATCTGAAGTAGTTTCATAGGCAATCCTAATGGTGAATACAACCCTACGCTGTAGCATCTGCTTATAGTTATGGACCCGAGCGGAGGTAAGGTCGGAGTTGGCGATGATCAGGAGTTCTCCGGATAGCACCCTGATACGGATCGATTTGATGCCAATGCGTTCAACAACTCCTGCTTTGTCTCCAAAGATAATGAAATCACCCAACTCAAACGGTTTGTCGAAGAAGATGACAAGGTAGCTGAACAAATCTCCTAGTATACCTTGGGCGGCAATGGCAACTGCAATACCACCCACACCGAGGCCTGCTAAGGCAGTGGAGACATTCACTCCAAGGTTGGCTAAAAGGAAGATGATACCCACAATCCAGAGGATGAATTTGATCAAGGAGAGAAGTGGCTTGAGGTGCTTCTCTCGGCCATGGTTCGCATCATCGCGCTCAAAGTAACGGGAAAATATCAAATCCAAAGATTTGTTAAGGGCTCGGACTATGATGAACGTCATGATGATAGAGAGTCCAATCGTTACGAAATTCTGAATATTTTCATTGAATGAGACCAGCTGAGTAGCGATGGTCAGCAGTATTAGGAAAGCTACAGGGACTGCGATTCGTTGGAAGAACCTGAGAAAGTTTAAGCGCGGAGAAGCTTTTTCCCCTTTGTGTTTCTTTCCTTCTAAACTCTTAATCCGTCGCTTCAAGATGATGTTCACAAGGAGTAACACCAATGATCCTATGACAATTACCAACAATGCTCTTAGATATTCTGATTCCAATAGTACTTGCATACTCTGTAGTATAGACAACTTTCCTCCGCTATACAAATGATAAAATCTCTAATTATGTATCCTAGTGGATAAAATTCTGGTTAGTCTAATATGTTGCCTCACTCATTGTTCAATTACGAGTAATCAGAAAAGTTGAAGATATTCTCCCATTTTGATAACAAGGAATGTCCTAAATGAAAGAATTGATTGATAGAAGTACTAGATAGGCATGAACCTTAAGAGTAATAACACCCATGGTGGTGGCATAGGATATTCATTATCCATTTTGGGCAGGGAACCAACTTCTGGTTCTGTTGGCTATCTTCACCAAGGTGAGCATCACTGGTACTTCGACAAGCACGCCTACGACTGTTGCGAGTGTTGCTCCTGAGCTCAGACCAAAGATTGAAATTGCGACAGCCACTGCAAGTTCAAAGAAGTTTGAGGCTCCGATCATGCCAGCTGGAGCTGCAATAGTATGTGGCAGTTTCCAAATCTTTGCCCATACATAGGCTATGAAAAAGATGAGGAAAGTCTGGAGGATTAAGGGGACAGCAATCAACAAGATATGGAGAGGGTTATCCACAATAGTTTGGCCTTGGAACGAGAAAATGATGATCAGTGTCAGTAGCAATCCCGTAATCGTGACATTGGAGAATTTTGGGATGAACGTATTCTCAAAATAGTCCAACCCTCGATTTTTTGTGATGATTACACGGGAGAGCCAACCGGCACTAAGGGGTATCACCACGAACAAGATTACGGATAAAAATAGCGTCATCCAGGGAATAGAAATACCGCTGATTCCGAGTAACAAGCCCACAATCGGTACAAATGCAACAAGAATAATCAAATCGTTGGTCGCAACTTGTACTAAGGTATAAGCTGGATTCCCCTTTGTTAAGTGACTCCAGACGAAGACCATGGCCGTGCAAGGAGCTGCGCCGAGCAGTACTGCCCCAGCGAGATACTGTCGTGCAAGGTCTCGAGGGAGAAATGATTGATAGACAACGTAGAAGAAGAATATGGCGATTGCGTACATAGTGAAAGGCTTGATTAACCAGTTCGATACCCATGTGATTACCAGGCCGCGTGGATTTTGTTTGACTTCCTTAATGCTGTTGAAATCAACCTTGAGCATCATTGGATAGATCATGAGCCAAATGAGGATGGCTACCGGGATAGATACATTCGCATATTCGAATTGAGAAAGGAATGTAGGAACTTTAGGGAAATTCACCCCAATCAATACCCCCCCTGCCATGCATAGCAGGACCCAGAGCGTGAGATATCTCTCAAATAGACCAATTCCAGCAACTCTTTTCTTCTTATCAGACATATATACCTCCAATCCTGCCAGTAAGCAAAATAGTGTTTTATTCGATTTTATTCAGTGTTATGAGCGCCTAACGCCGATTTAGTTGTACTTTTTACAAGAGTGACGCTCCGTCTAGTAGAGATAAGTTTCAGATATTCCAGCAGCTCATCCACTTCGTCTTTATGTAGGGAATAATAGGTCCACTTGCCTGTTCTCTCCGACGAGACGAGACCACTTGATGTAAGCAGTTTCATATGATAGCTCAGTGTCGGTTGAGTGATTTTGAAGGATTCTAGGATATCGCAGGCGCACAGAGGTTCTGTTGACAACAGATTGATAATGTTCAGCCGCGTCTCATCTGAAAGTGCCTTGAGTTTAAGGAGCTGTTTGGAGCTCTGTAGTTGGATCTTATTCGTCTCATTTTTCCTCACATATCGAAGAATATCTATTAGATAGAAAATAATCAATATGTTGTTTAGAATAGGGGGTATTTTTTTATTAATAATAGTTGATGTTGTCAACTAAATGCAGTAAGATTCCACACGAATTAACCTTTTACGCTTGCCAAAAAGGGTGAAAAAAGAGAGGGGTATGTACGGGTGGAGAAAACAGCAATTAACGAACTTAGTAGAAGTCTGCTAGATATTGCGTGGAGTTTTGGCCCAAAAGGGGTGAATGAAGCGTGTTGTGAAGACTTGAGCATGGTAGAATTTCTAGCTCTCGATGGTATCTTTGGCCTAGTAGAATGTCCGGTACATCAAGTAGGGCACTCCCTCGGCTTTACGAAAAGTGGTGCTACGAGAATCGTGAATCGCTTGGTCGCGAAAGGTTATGTGACGAAGCAGACGGCTGGCTATGATGGTCGAGTGTGTTGTTTAGAGGCCACCTCGCGTGGACGGAAAGTACTTTCTGAGACCTATGCACGTTATGAAAATATCATTAAAACCCTTTTTACCGACCTTGATCCGAAATTGGTCAAGCACATGAAGGAATCGTTGATTATGTTTAGCAAACTGCTCACTCAAGAAACCTCAACGGCGGAAAAGATTTGAATACTCTGTGGATAACTGTGAAATATTTCACCATCATCACGCTTGAACTTACCGTGTTGTTTATTGTGATCAGCACCCTTGTCGCACTGTTACTGGCCTACATCTCAAGAGATCGTTTGGCTTCCTGGCTTACGAAACGCGGATTCGGCGGGAACGCTCTCGGAGCATTGGCCGGCTCGCTGACTCCTTTTTGTGCCTGTTCAACCATTCCGATGACCCTCGGCATGTTGCAGGCTGGAGCACCCTTTGGTTCGGTTATGTCGTTCGTCATTGCATCTCCATTGCTCAACCCCATCATCATTGTGATGTTGATCACTTTGATGG
>CAZGDR010000054.1:0-11029 GCA_964524755.1 uncultured Spirochaetaceae bacterium | reverse complement strand
GAAAAAGCACTTTACATTGCTCCGAATGCCACACTAGTGGGTGCTGTTGAGATGGGCCATGAAAGTACGGTCTGGTTCAACGCCACCATTCGTGCTGATGTAGCCTCTATAACTATTGGTGATGGCACAAACATTCAAGACAATGTCGTTATACACGTAAATACAGGAAAACCGACTGTTCTTAAAGAAAAGGTCACGATTGGTCACAGCGCTGTTATTCACGCCTGCACTATTGGAGAAGGTTGCTTAATAGGGATGGGTTCAATCATTTTAGATGAGGCTGACATTGGTGAATACTGTTTCGTCGCGGCAGGATCGTTAATACCTCCACGTAAACACTTTCCACCACGTTCTTTAATAATGGGCTCACCTGCTCGTGTTATCCGACCATTAACCGAAGAGGAATTAGCTGAGATGGCTGAAAACAATCTCCACTACATTGAGCTTGGCTATACATACAGCCAGCAATCTTAAAGAAAGTCCAAAAGTGAAAGCGGCTCGTCAATCATGCCTAGGATGTGAGGTTGTGGTGGAATGGCATGCCCTTTGGAAAAGCCAAAACCCCAATCAACACCTAGGAAATCGACACCAATGGCAACAGCTCCATCTAAATCGTGGGGAGTATCGCCAACCATAATGACTTGTGAATAATCTTCTTGCTGTATGCGTTCTAAAGCGATACGGATGATATCAGCTTTGGAGAGTTTTCCCCCTGAATCTGCGCCTACAATTGTTTTAAAGTAGTTAGCTATCCCAAAGTGTTCTAAAATATCTTCAGCCAAAGGTTCATACTTTAAGGTAGCAACGCCCATGGTACATCCTCTTTGGCTTAGGTGTTGCAAAAGTTCTAGAATTTGTGGATAGACAGAAGCTTGGTACATGGCGCCCTTATTATCATATATCTCTCGATACACAGAGCAGGCCCGTGGAATAAGAGCTTCTTCTAACCCACAAGCAACTCTAAAACATGCTGCTAACGGAGGCCCCACAAATTTACGTAACTGAGCATCGCTTAAGGGCTCAAACCCCAATTCTTGCATAGTTTGGTTAGCTGTAGAGAATATTCCCGGTGAGGTATTTAATAACGTCCCGTCTAAATCGAAGAGTATAGTTGATCGCATGTAGCGACCATAGAACATTTAAGAAATATTCTCAAGATAGACCTTTATGCTGTTTAAGTTGGATAAGACGTACTGTAGAAGCAATCAGAATACACCCTACACAGAAAAACTTTAAAGGCGTCAGTACAGCCACAATTAGGGCAAATCCTGTTACCTGTGTCGGAAAAAGCAATAAGGAAACATCGATACACACATTTTCCAGTACATCTGCCCCTCCAGCAATAAAAGCAAAACTAGGGATAAGAGAGCGCAAAAAAAGTCGTTTAGTGATCATCCGTAAGAAAGGATAGAAGGAGAGAATGAATAGATAATCAATGAGATGAAACACTAAGTAAGCATCTCGATCAAAAGCAATTTGTTTAGCAATTGCATCAAAAAAGATCGTGGGAGTAATTTTCAATCTCACATCAAGTAAAAGGGAAGCATCCAGAGTTAATAACCCAAACACTCGAGTCAGCATGAGAAGATAGAGAAAAGCTGCGATAAGACCTCGTATTGTTACGGGATCTTTTACTACATCTTTCCATATCGTATATTTTTTATTCATATCTCACCATAGAACAGACTTACCGACTTGGCAATCTTATTCAGAACATGCTATATAAAACATCTATGAAATATGTACGATTCGAACATGCTGGTATAATAAGCTATGGATTATTAGAAGATTCAACTGTTTGGAGGATTGAAGGATCCCCCTTTCATGCCTACCAGAAAACTACAAACCAGTATCCCCTCTCAGCTGTTACCCTATTGAGCCCTTGTCTGCCAACAAAAGGAGTGTGTATTGGATTAAATTATCGCGATCATGCTGAAGAGATGCAAGAAGTTGTGCCAGAAACTCCAGTCGTATTTATGAAACCATCAGGGTGTACCACCGGCCCTCATACTCCAATTCTTTACCCAAGCTTGTCAAACCGAGTCGATTATGAAGGCGAACTAGCTATAGTTATAGGGCGTACAGCTTCGAAAGTAGCTGAAGATGAAGCCTCCCAGTATATTCTAGGTTATACATGCGCTAATGACGTCACTGCCCGAGACCTGCAACCCAAAGATGGACAGTGGACAATCGCCAAAGGATTTGACACCTTCATGCCTTTAGGGCCAATTATTACTGACGAGGTTGACCCTACCAATCTAAAAATTAGTTGCCGTCTTAACGGAACTGTTCGCCAACAATCTAACACTAAAAATTTAATCTTTGACTGTTTCTACCTTGTAAGCTACCTTTCTCAGATTATGACCCTCTACCCTGGAGATGTGATCCTCACAGGAACACCATCTGGAGTCGGGCCGATGCAAGTCACAGATACTGTAGAAGTGGAAATCGAAGGAATTGGCACACTTACCAACCATGTCATCGCATCACTATAGCATGAGTCCACTAAGTCTCTCTCATTATCTGTCATTCACCTTTCAACACTCTGTGATAGTATAGGCTCATTACCTTAAAACAAGGTCAATTTAAACGTTTAACCTTATATATTAGACGTGTAAAATGGATATTATTATAGTCGCAAAGTTCCCACTAATATTTATATTTTCTTACATTTATAAGAGTTGGTTAAAATTTAACCAAAATTCTTCCTTGACTTCTCCATCTAGCTCTCCTAGTATTTCTAATAGGTACTAACCGTTTAACCTGAATAAAGGAGGGGGTATGAAGTCGTCAATAAAAGAGGTTGCCCATCTTGCTGGGGTCTCCATAGCGACAGTTTCATATGTTCTCAACGGTACTAAAAGGGTGCGTCCGGAAACTGAACAACGAGTCATGGACGCAGTGCAAAAACTTCAGTATCAGATAAACCCTCTCGCTCGGAACTTTAGGAAAGGGGAATCTAAACTGATTGGATTCGTGGTTTGCGACCTTTCTAATTTCTTTTTCCAAGAGATCGCCCTTGGCTTAGAACAATGCTTAACACAATATGGTTACCGACCAATTCTCATTGACTCTAAAGAAGACAAACAGATAGAGATGGAGAATATACGCAACTTATTGGCTAGCTCTGTGGATGGACTCATTATTGCACCAACATCCGAAGATTGTTCCTATCTTAAACTCATGCTTGCTAATCATCCTGTACCTGTTGTGTATGTTGATCGTAAAACGATTGGTTATGATAGTGATCTAGTTCTTTCAGCAAATGAAGAAGGGGGCTATCAAGCTGTAAAAAACCTTATTTCTAAAGGCCATCGAGAAATCGCCTTTGTGGGTTCTCGGCTCGACTCAACCATGGTGGAAAGAAGTGATGGGTACCGACGTGCACTACAGGAAGCAGGAATACCAGTAAATGCTAATTATATCCGTTATGGAGATAGCATATCGGTCCCCCAACGGAACCTACGGTACGGCGCAATATATAAGCATACGCTAGACCTACTTACAAATTACAAAATAACAGCAATCTTTTCGGGGAATAATTTAGCGACTGTAGGAGCATTCAACTGTCTTATGGAACTCAATATAAAAATACCCGAGGACGTTGCCTTCATCACGTTTGATGATTCATTTTGGCTCACCCTAACCACACCAAGTTTATCTGCAATAGCGCAAAAACCTGAAGAAATCGGACAAGTTGCTGGAAAGATGATGTACGAGCGTATCATGAATAAGCGAAAAAACATCAGTAAACCCTTTCAACGAAAACGAATCCCTACCCAAATTATTCTACGAGGGTCCTGTTAATAGAAGAATTTCGATCCAGTCATGAACTGGAAATAAATAGGAGGGAACATATGAAAAGGAATGCATTTGTTCTAGTTCTAGTTGTTGCATTATGTGCAACAGGAGCAATGGCATTTGCTGGTGGAGCCCAGGAATCTACGGGCCCAGTAACTGTGAACATTGCTTTGGCTAACAACCCAATCTCTCAAGCTCTGGCAAGGCTTGCACAGAGCGAATACAAAGCAGAAGGGGTTGAAGTTAACATTTCGGTACTACCCGAAAATGATCTACGCCAGCGTTTAACAACTGAAGCTTCCTCGGGGGGAACTACTTACGATATTTTCTACATTGGACCTTACGAAGCACAAACATGGGCTCGCAATGGATGGCTTGAAAACCTTGAGCCCTACTTTGCTAAGCTTTCAGCTGAAAGACGAGCATGGTACGATCGCGAAGACCTGATTAAAGGTATGGCTGACTCACTCTCCTTGAATGGCATAGCCTATGGCCTACCCTTCTACGGTGAAAGCTCTTTCATTATGTACAATAAAGAGATTTTTGCCAAGAAAGGTTTAACAATGCCTGATGAACCAACTTGGGACCAGATTTATGAATTGGCCAAGAAAATCCATGACCCTTCCCAGGGTATTGTGGGTATGACCATGCGTGGAGCACCAGGTTGGGGTATGAGCGGTGCACCGTTTGTAACGATGGTAAATGCTTTTGGCGGACGTTTCTATGATATGGAGTGGAATGCCACGGTAGAAACTCCACAACAGCGTGCCGCGTGGCGGATGTACAAGAAAATCTTGCGCGAAGCAGGACAGCCAGATATCCTGAGCTACACCTACAATGAGTGTATAGCACTTATGGCTTCGGGAAATTGTGGTATTTATTATGATGCTACTTCCATTGCACCACCGCTAGAAGCTGACGATTCTAAGATTCAAGGTAAAGTGGGATATGTCATGGCTCCTCACCAAGTATTAAAAAAGAACACCGCTTGGTTATGGAACTGGTCAATGGGACTTAATCCTAAATCTTCGGCTGCCAAGAAAAATGCCGCCTTTGATTTTATGTTGTGGGCAACTTCCAAAGATTATATCAAGAAAACTGTTGATCTTGACCCATCTGGATCCAGCACACCTCCAGCATCACGTTCTTCCACCTATGAACTTCCCGTCTATGCCAAGGCACCGTATGCCGCAATGACCTTAAAGACATTGGAAGGGATGGACTTTACAAACCCAACCTTAGAACCAGTTCCTTATGTAGGCTTGCAGTACATCGCAATTCCTGAATTCGCCGATGCAGGTACAAAGATGACCGAATATCTTGCCGACTATGTGGTTGACAAGATCTCGCTCGACGAAGCTTTGAGAAGGACTCAAGAAGTCTTTACTAAAGTAGCAATCGACGGCGACTACAGGAAGTAATAGGTTTCCCCACATGGGGAAGGAGTTTTGGTCCGGGGTCTGCAAAGACTCCGGACACTGTGCTTGGATTCATGCTCTGAATTAGGTGGATCCAATAGGGAAAAATCCTTATGAAAACACGAAAAACTGAATATAAATTTTTATTACCGGCCGTAGTGGTCGTAGCTATAATGACTCAGGTTCCATTTCTCCTTACTATTATTTTCTCTACGTTGCGTTGGAATCTTTCTAGACCTGATTTACCACGAAAATTTAATGGTTTTAGTAATTATCTCTATTTTTTACGCATTGATAACTTTGCTCATATTCCTGAATTTTATAGCATCCTTTGGCAAACAATTCTGATTACTGGCGTTACCTTGATTCTTTGTTCAGTATTAGGCTTTTTACTTGCACTACTTCTTGATCATGAAATTGTTGGGGTTAATTTTGCGCGAACACTCATGCTAGGACCTTTTTTCGTCATGTCCACAGCCAGCGGAGTTATTTGGAAAACAACTATTTTTAATACCACTTTCGGTTGGTATGGGGTAGTTGCCCGTTTCTTTGGCGCTACACCAGTCGACTTAGTAAGTTACCACCCTTTAGGAGTAATCATTGTGTTATTTACTTGGCAATGGATGCCATTTTTCATCTTAGTACTCTTAGCCGGCTTACAAGGAATACCCCAAGACCTTGTAGATAGCATGCGAATTGATGGGGTAAATTGGGTACAAGGCATATTCAAGATAAAACTACCTTTGATTATGAACCATATGCGGGTCGCCGTCATGCTGGGCTTGGTCTTTATTATTAAAGAATTTGGTCTCATTTTGGTCACAACAGCAGGTGGACCGGGTACACGTTCTTATACCCTCCCCTATGCTGTCTATATGCAAGTGTTTAGTGCCAACAATATTGGACGTGCCAGTGCATTAGCTGTCATGACCGTTATATTGACTCTCCTTTTGGTCAACTTGCTCTACCGGTCGATTGTAAAACGTAGTGCACTATTATGACTAGAACAGGAAGGTGACGATATGCAAGAAAGAACTATCACTCAAATACAGAGAAACATCCGCATGCGGAACAGGTGGAAAAAAATCCTCCTTTCCATCGTAATTTATGGAATAGCAATACTCTATTTCTTTCCTATTTTGTACATGTTTCTCTCCGGTTTTAAAACCGAACAACAAGCTGTTATGCCCAGTATATTTTTCAAACCTACGCTGGTGACTTATAAGAAGGTGCTTAGTGACCCTACCATGTATCAATACTTACGTAATTCATTATTTCAAGTCATCGCAGGAACCAGTTTATGTCTCCTCCTTGGAGTTCCTGCCGCATTTGCATTGGTATTCGGACGCCTCAAGCATCCCAATTCAAACGGGAAATATTATTTATGGTTTATTACAACCATTCTACTTCCTCCTGTTGCGGTGTTAATCCCTCTATTTACTTGGTACCAACAACTAAATCTTATAAATACACCTTATGGTCTCATGATGGCCTATGTTGGATTTCATACCCCCATTGTAGTTTGGATGGTCCACTCCTTCTTTTCTGATCTGCCCGAAGAAATCTTTGAAGCAGCCAAGCTTGATGGTTGTTCTAAGATACAACAACTATCCAAAATAGCTATTCCACTCAGTCGTACAGGAATTATTTCTGCAGGGTTATTAGTTGCAGTTTTTATCTGGAACGAATTCTTCTTAGGGTTCAATCTCACAGGAAACCCTACTGCTACACTTCCCGTCTACATGGCTCGATTTAGGGAACAACAAGGCATGTTTGTAGCCCAACTTTCCGCCTCTTCAACCATTGCAGTTCTCCCGGCTATTATTTTGGGCTGGATGACTCAAAAGGCCTTAGTGAAGGGGTTAACCATGGGAGCTGTAAAGGGATGATGTACTCAAATCAGGTCTTCGATATCGGCAGGTAAATTGAAGTATTAGGAGATACATCAACTGTGAACACCTCCAAGCTTATGCTAAGATGTATCAATAATCTTTTTAGTATATCCCGCACTACAACTTCTTTATGAAGCAAAAAGTATAGGTTAAACGAATTTAGGAAAGGAGACATAAAAGATGCAAATGAAAGCTTTAATCATTGAAAAGCCGGGTGTGGCAATTATTAAGACTATCCCAGTTCCAGAAGTTACCGATTATGATGTAAAAATCAAAGTCATGGCTTCAGGTATTTGTGGCACCGACATTCATATCTATCGAGGAGAATATCTCGGTACATACCCAGTAATCCCTGGGCACGAATTTTCAGGAATCGTTGAAGAAGTTGGAGCTAAGGTCACACGTTTTAAAGTTGGTGACCATGTCGCCATCGAGCCTAATATCAGTTGTGACAATTGCGAAGCTTGTCTGAATAACCGACAAAACTTTTGTGCCAATTGGAACGGAGTTGGTGTCACCCTCCCTGGCGGGATGGCTCAATACGCTATAGTTCCAGAAAAAGCTACCTTTGATATTGGTGAGTTATCTTTTCAAGCAGGATCTTTTGTTGAACCCCTCTCGTGTGTCCTTCATGGAGTTGAACGGACGAGGATTAAAATTGGTGATAAAGTGCTTATCCTAGGGGCAGGTCCTATTGGCATTCTTCTTTTGCAGACCATACTAGGGCAAGGGGCCAGTAGTGTTACTCAAGTCGACAAAAATGAAAAACGTCTCGAATTAGCCCGTCAATGTGGTGCCTCAACCGTAGAAAATTCATTAGAAACCTTGCCAAGAGACTATTTCGATGTAGTTATTGATGCTTCTGGAGCTACTTTTCTCATGGAACAGAGTCTCACCTTCGCCCGCAAGGGTGGCACAATATTGTTATTTGGAGTCCCTCAGCAGGAAGCTAGGTTAGACCTACCGGCTTTCCCTATTTTTGAGAAAGGATTACACATTCTCTCGAGTTACACCTCTGTCAGGAACTCAATCCAAGCTGTCCGTTCACTTAAAACAAAAAGAATAGATGTCTCAAAGTTAGTTTCGCACGAACTCCCATTGGAACAATTTGCTAAAGGTATAAATTTATTAGAAACAGGTAGTGAAGGCGTTCTTAAAGTCTTAATCAACCCTTGGGCCTAATTATACAGTATAAAAAGAGAGGGAATCTTATGGAAAAGAAACAGTTTTCTAACAAGACTATCATAGTTACCGGCGGTGCAGGAGATATTGGTTTAACCACTGCTGTACGCTTCGGACAAGAGGGGGCCAATATAGCTTTAATTGATGTTAAAGATATGGCCTCGGCAGCATTCACTGTTGCAAAAACTGGCGCTAGAGTGACAACTTACACTTGTGATGTAACCAATTACAAGGAGGTTGAACAAACGATAGCGGAGATTGCTAAAGACTTCAACCATATCGATATGTTGTTCAACAATGCTGGTGTACAGGGACAGTTTAAACAAATACACACCTACCCTGTGGATGATTTTGCACAAGTAATTCAAATTAATCTCATAGGAGCCTTTCATGTCCTGCGGGCCGTCTCTGCCTACATGGTAGACCACGGTGGAGGCAATATTGTCAACACAGCCAGTATGGCTGGTGTAGATGGACCAGTAAATATGGTAGCGTATGGTGCCTCTAAATTTGCCATGATCGGCATGACTCAAACTGCTGCAAAAGACTTAGCTCCTTTCAACATCCGAGTAAACTCAATCTCTCCCGGGTTTATGGGCCCAGGCTTCATGTGGGATCGGCAAGTTGATCTACAAGCGGCAGTAGGTTCTCAATATTATGATGTTGACCGCGAAATGGTTGCCCAGCAAATGATTAATGCGGTACCAATGCGACGTTACGGTTTAATGGAAGAGATTCCAGGTACTGTGGTCTACTTAATGAGTGATGATTCAAGTTATGTAACTGGTGTCAATATTAAACTTTCAGGTGGAATTTAAAAGGAGGAATGCCATGACTAATATTATGCAAAGGTTTAGCTTAGAGGGAAAGACAGCCCTCGTCACCGGAGGGGCTCAAGGAATTGGCAAGGCTTATTGTGAAGCACTAGGAGGAGCTGGAGCCAAAGTAGCGGTAGTCGATATAAACGTAAAAGCAGCTGAAGAAACTGCCCACGCTCTTAGTAAGCAAGGGATCGAAGCCATCGCCATTGAAACCGATGTAACCAAACCTGACGCAGTCCAGAACATGGTTCAAACCGTTGTGAAAACTTGGGGAAAACTTACTATTGGGGTTAACAATGCTGGTATGGGCATGTGGAGTGATGCTCTGAGCATGCCGTTTGACGATTGGCGTAAAATTTTAGCTTTAAATCTCGATGCGGTTTTCCTCTGTGCCCAAGCAGAAGCTCAGGTAATGCAAAAAACAGGATATGGTAAAATAATCAACACTGCTTCTATGTCAGCTCATATCTCGAACACACCTCAAAACCAGTGTGCTTATAACGCATCGAAGGCTGGAGTCCTTCATCTAACCCGAAGTCTGGCTGCCGAATGGGCTCCACATAAAATCTGCGTAAACAGTATAAGTCCAGGATATACAAAGACCGATTTGGTCGATAAATTATTAAAAACACCCGAAGGTAAGACTATGTTACCCCGTTGGTTAGAGCGCATACCTATGGGGAGAATGGCAACTACAGAAGACCTTCAGGGTGCAATTGTCTACCTAGCTGCTTCTGTCTCTGATTATACAACAGGTGCTGACCTCGTAATTGATGGTGGCTATTGTGCTTGGTAACGCCATTTTATGCCGGACTTATGTAGATAAATCCGGCATATCTTCTTTGAAAATGGCCATCTACCCCCGTCGGGATAGAGTACATCGAAAACCGCTTTCTGGGAACTCGATACGGGAATCATATCAACTAGAACCCCATCTTTTAATAAATCTCTGCATAACACCCTTCAATCTATGTAAAATTTGAATTATACTGCTGAAAAAATAGGAGGAGTTACTATGCGTATAGCTGGAGCTGGATGTTGTCTAATAGACTCTATTTACATGGGTTGTTCATATGCTGACGAAGCCTTTGCTAAACTGTGGAGTATTAATAAAGGTGATGGAGGCCTCATTGAAGGTGGTTTAGTTTTTAGCGAAGATCTACAAAAATTTGCTGATCGACCCTATTCAGAAATCCTTGCTGAATTAACTAAATCGAAAAAGCCTGATGTCGTTAATCTTGGCGGTCCTGCTGTGGTAGCTCTTGTCCATGCTGCTCAAATACTGGCGGAACAAAAGATTGAAGTCTCATTTCATGGAGCAGTGGGCGTTGACGAGCAAGCCAAGTATGCTCGCTCTGCAATCGAGAATACCCCTTTAAAAGCCTACCTTAAAGAAGTTCCAAACGCTCGGACAGCAACTACTGATGTCTTCGATGATCCCTCACAACGCGACGGCAAGGGAGAACGCTCCTTTATCAATACCATTGGAGCTGCTGGATACTTTGGTCCAGAAGATATCCATGACTCATTTTACGATGCAGACATAGTATTATTAGGAGGGACAGCCTTAGTTCCTCAACTACATGATGGGCTCCATACCGTATTAGCAAAAGCTAAAGAACGCGGTTGTATTACAGTCGTTGGAACAGTCTACGATTTCCGTAATCAAAAAGCTAATCCTAATGAAATATGGCCCCTCGGAGATCATAGCTCATATGCTAATATTGACCTCCTTATCGTGGATGAAGAAGAGGCCGTGCACCTCAGTGGTCAAAAAGATATTCACAAAGCTGCCAAAACGCTGATCTCTTATGGGATAGGGGCCTTAATCATAACACGTGGCGCCTTGGATATGCTTGTTTGGTCAGGTGGTTCTCTTATCCGAAAGCAAGAGATAAGTCACATGCCAGTGAGT
>CAZGDR010000053.1:0-11051 GCA_964524755.1 uncultured Spirochaetaceae bacterium | reverse complement strand
GCTTTCTTGATAAGGATACTATATGGACAATCAAAAACAACCACCCCTTTTTAATTATCTACCCTCTATTAAGGAGATCATAGATTCTACAATGGAAGTGATCCTTGCACGGCATAGTGAAAGGCCATCCTACCCTTGGATTAATTTGAAGCTTGATGCTTTAAATGGGACTGATTATTTCGATGTATCAGGGATCAGAGACAAAGAACATGTCTACAGTTGGATTCAAGGGCGTGGCTTAGAAGCGCTGGTGATGCACACGCGTTGGTATGAACGATTTTCTGGATATATCAATCCTGACGCAAAAGAGCTCATAAAGATGGCTTCATCCGTGGCACATGAGCTCGAGATCTCCAGAGAGGCAGGGGAAGGACATCTTCAGTTCTTTGTTTCGCATACTCGGCAGGAGGATGGGCGTTTTTCAATGAGTGATCTCTTTTGTGCGCGTGGGTTATATGCATATCATAAACTCTATAGTTCTTTCGAGCAGGTACAGAAAGCTACAGATTACCTTAAAAGCGTAGTGAAAGCAGTCATAACTAATAATTTTTATAACGATCAGGAGAGTTTTGACTCATCTCAATATGTAAAATTTGATGATGGACGAACGAGCTATGCAGGGTATATGTTGGCCTTAGGGGGAGTGAATTTACTCATGCAACTGGGGCAGGATCCAGAAGCTCCACAACTAGGATGGCAGTTGATTGAATATGTCCTTGAGCGCCATGTGCAAAAAGAAAATAAATTTCCCACCTTACAAGCCGGCACTATTGTTGAATGGATTGATCCGAATGGAAGGGCTAGTCGTGATAGCGATGGAAGCATAGCCCTAGATCCTGGGCACGCCCTTGAATTTATTGGTCTTAGTGCACAGGTGCTCCTCGCTTGGCGCACAAATTATACGTTAGATACTAAAGCAGAGGTTTGGATTTCTGATGTGGAATCCCTATTACCTGATTTGCTGTGGGCCAATCTTCAGCAAGGATATAGTCACCCAGGAGGGATCTTAAAGAGTGTTGATGGTGAAAGTGGAGCCTCCCTACACGATTCTATGCCTTGGTGGTCATTACCTGAGACGTTACGCGCGATTGCACTGGTTGAACATCTGGGCGAAAAAGAGCGTTGGTCTGATAGGGCAACACAGTGGTTTTCAACTTGTTATGATGCATTTAAAACCTACTATTACGATAGGTCAGCCATTGGAATTGCCATCCAGACGATCAATAGAGAAGGGGAGCCGGTTCCAATCATTCCAGCAACTCCTGATTTAGACCCTGGCTATCATACAGGGCTTTCATTGATTTCTTGTTATGAAGTTCTTGCTTTACAGGCCCCGCTACTCTACAGTGGGACTGAAGTTGACATCACCCCTGATTTGGGGTGTCGTTTATCGGGGCATGTGGCTCGTAGTAGTCCTGCAACACAAGTTCTGGATCCCCTAGGTGTCCGTCTCGCTCTATTGCAGGGCCCTTATGGAAAGGCGGGAGTATTATCTGCAGATGTGCTCGAGTTTTCACAAGAGTGGATACGATCAATTAAACCTCAGATAGCTGTGCTTTGGAGCATTGAAGAAGAGAGTGTTCTTTTGAGTGCTACCCACACCCATACAGCTCCTCCTGTAATAAATCTCGGTATGTTAGCTCCTGATAATCTATTTATGAGTAAACTCAGTGATAACATACTGGAAGGGTGTAAGCAGACAATTGTCAATCACGAAGCCGTTACACTCGAAGTGGCAACTTTTACTAGTAGTGTTGGTATAAATCGGCGTTGGTTCGACACAGAGACCAAGAAAACTACTATGCGTCCTAATCCAGAGGGAAGTCGTGATGATGATGTATTGGTTCTTGCGTTACGGAATTTGCAGGGAGCCATCCGTTCTATATGGGTGAACACAGCCATTCATCCCACTACCTTAGGCGTTTCTCTCGCTGCCATTTCAGCCGACTATCCCGGGAGAATGAGCCGTACTATCAAAAAATATGTAGGAAACGATGTCACTGTTATCCCGTTCACCGGTGCGTGTGGTGATGTCCGACCTGCGGTAATTGATTCTGAAGGGAAATACTTTCGCGAAGGAAAGGAAGCCGATATCGATTACTTAGGCGAAAAACTTGGAAAGGGTGTTGTTGAAGCTCTTAAAGAGAGTAGGCCCGTGGCGATTCCTCCTGGTGGAGTTTCGATCCGTTTTGAACAAAGTCGTGTTAGCTTAGCTCTGGATAACATCCCTTCAAAGGATGAATTGAGACTACTGTTAGAGACCAATGCACAGCGTTATGAAGAGGCCTTAGCCATCCAAGATTCTCTTGATACGTTCACTAAAATGCATGATAATCCATTATGGACAGTCCAAATGGAGTACATCTGGGCTAAACGGTTACTCGAATGTAACGAAATTCCACAAACCATTGAAGCCGAATTAGGGCTCCTCTCTCTGCACAATCAGGTCTATATATTTGCAATTCCCGGAGAACTATTTTCAGCTGTAGGGAAATCTGTAAAGAAGTTAGCCCATGATACATTTGCTATGGTCGCTGGATATACTGGAGGGTCTCTTGGTTATTTGCCCAGCCAGGCAGCTATGGATGAAGGGGGGTATGAAATTCATGATGCCTATAAGTATTATGGTCATGCTGGTCCCTTTTCCAAAGATCTTGAAGCAACTATTTTGAAAACTATAAAAACATTATTAACGAGAATACAACATGATAAATAAAAGAAATACATTGTCTGAACCTAACCGTTCATCCATGGAATTGGCTCATCCGTTCGACGTGTTTGTAATTGCTACAGTAGATACGCTGGGGCACTTATGTGGGATTTCGATGCACGACCTGTATCAATCACCAGAAGCGTGTATCACTGCTTTTACCGAAGGGAAGCCTCGCCTTGAAGAGTTGCTCGGCGATGAAGTCCCCGTCATTGTTCCTTATACTACCCCCGTAATAAAATATGGGCATCTCAATACGTTAGGGATTCCCTTACTGTTTCCCGAGACAGGTCAAGTCGGGTTAGATCTAACAACGATTGGTTTGGATGAAGTACTTACCTTTCTTCAAGCTCATAAAAAGAGAGGCTCTTTTTCTAGTGAACTGTGTCAAAAACAACAAAACTATTTAGCGACTATGCGTAAAGCGTTTCCAGATCAGCGGGTGCATTGGGGCTGGCAGTGGGAGGGACCGCTCACTACACTCTGGGCTCTATCAGGGATGGAGAGTATGTACGTTGTCTATGATGATCCTGATTTGTTTAAGCGTTGTATGCATGCGGTGACAGCCAGCATTGTTGATTATACCCGTTTCTATTGTGAGGTTGATGGGACCCAAGTCCTAGATCCTTTTCCTGATCATGGCCGCTTATGTGATGATATTGCAGCTATGTATGCCCCTACAATGTGGCCTGAAATGGTGCTTCCTTTCTGGAAACAGTTCTTTGAGAGCTCAGTGCCAGCTATCAAGCTCCATTGTGAAGATATGCGACCAGCTCATCTTCCCTACCTAGAAGAACTTGGTATAACGGATTTTGATCCAGGTATATCATTACGGCTCAATCCTAAAATATTGAGTCAGCACCCTTGGCTCCCATTCTGTTGGCGATTGGGTAGTTTTCATTACCCTGACATGTCTCTTTCCATGATTCACGACTTTGTTTACTCAGCTGCAGCTTATGGGGCCGGGTATGTCTTTACTGTGATGGAACCTATCATGTGCACGAATGAAACTGTCGCAAAAGTACAAAATCTGTATCGCAGTGGTCAAAAAGTAGCTGCCCATTTACGTACTGGAGGAGAACGAGAGACCTTGCACCAAAAACTACAGGGAGATTATCCCCAAGGATTTTGGTCAGCATGGAGTGGCTATCGTCCTCAATAAAGAGATAAAGACTATTTGCTATACAGGTTTCTATACTGGCGGGGAGAAATATGTAACTTTTGTTTGAAGACACGGTTAAAGTGGGTTACTGTCGAAAAGCCCACCGTTAATGCGATATCAGAGATGAGGTGGGTGGTATCTACCAATAGTGCGCACGCCTTTTCCAACCGTTTTTCCTGTAGGTATTCAATGAATGTTCTGCCAGTAATTTGTTTGAAGATATAACAGAAATAAGACTTGGAGAGAATAGCCTCTTTTGCTACTTGGTTTACCGTAAGATTTGTGGCAGCGTTTTGATCAATGAAGGAAAGTGCTCTGGCGATTGCTTTAGAGTGAATAGATATGAGGCTGGAGTCGGTAGTTTCAACTACCTCTTGGGTGTAAAGTCGACCTAGACGTACCAATAATTGTAGCACCCCTCCTTTTATAGCGAGCAGAAAGCCATGCTCCTGAGTCGTGTACTCATCCATTATCTCATGTAAAGATTCTAAAACTTTTTTCCGTTCTCCAACAGGGATGTTTAGACGAGGACGTACCTCTTTTTCACTGATTAAAAATGGTTCTATAAAGGCAAAGTCAAAAAAGCTCTCCATAGAGGACCAAGCGTGTTGTTGGCTCCAAAGAAATTCTGGATTAAATTCTAATTCAACAATTGTGAAAGGTTGGTTGTCGAAGGGAACTAGACCGTGAGGGACATAAGGAGGGATAACAAACGCATCCCCCTCTGATACAATAAATTCCGAAGTATTGATTTGGTGTCCTATACTCCCTGAAGCCATATAATTAATTTGAATCATCTGGTGGGTATGCATCCCCTTGGTTACTCCCTCGCGGCCATAGCTGCGGATAAAAACAGGGAGGTCTTGAGGGTTATCCTGCATGGTAAACAGGGGGATAGCTTGGGTCACTATATTCTCCGTTTTAGAGCATAGCAATACTACGGCCGCTTAGTTTCTCCAGCTCCTTTGAAAAATCATGAGTATCTGCATAGGCACGAATTTCTTCAATATGATTAGCTACTTTCTGATAAGCAGCAATGTATTGTTCAACGAGGTCCGTACAATCAGTTTCAAAACGGGGAGCAGCGAGGAAGGTGGTTTTTGCCAGAAGATCGGTTACCGGTAAGGGCGTCACGATAGAGGGGTCTTGTGGTTTGCAATCTCCGTAGGGTCCCCCTTCAGTGAACAGAGGAGCCGTATGCAATCGTCCATAACCACAATAACCCACCATTGCCCCTTCAGCATGCAGTGCTTTAAGGAAAACGTATGTTTCACTGGGGTTCTTCGTGGCAGGGATATAGCGGTAATAATGATAGGAAAAGACTCGAGAAGCTCCTTCATATTCTTCTTGTTTCTTAAGGAAAGGAATATGGGCAATTCCATTGTCAAAAAGTTCTGCATTTTTGCGACGAATTACACTACGGGCATCTAGTTCATCTAACTGCGAGTCTGCCAGCGCTGCCGCAAACGGGTGGATGCGATATTTATGCCCCATGCCTGTTAAATCATAGCGCTGGTAAGGGGAATTTTTAGCAAGTGAAGGAATTACATCATAGTGGGCTAGAGCTACAGCACGTTCATAATAGGTCTCATTGGCGGTTACTAAAATCCCACCTTCTCCGGCTGGTAATGTTTTGGTTCCCTGTAAGCTAAAGCAACCAATGTCACCTAATGTTCCTATCGGGCGTCCTTTATACGTTGCGCCATGCGCATGTGAACAATCTTCGATTACAGCTAATCCATGTTTTTTGGCAATAGCCATAATGGCATCCATGTCACATGGATTACCCCAGACGTGGACAACCATAATCGCGCGGGTCCGTTTTGAGATATGATGTTCTATGTCTGAGGGGTCTATGCACGAGGTTTCTAGATCAACATCACAGAAAATAGGGACTGCGTGTTGAGCTATTATTGGGGTTACACTTGCCCAGAAGGTGTAGGAGGGGACAATAACCTCGTCCCCCGGTTTTACACCGACCGCAAAAAGAGCACTGTCTAAGGCAGCAGTTCCGTTATTAGTACAGAGGGCATAGGGACTTCCTGTGTACTTGGCAAAACGATCGGCAAACTGAGTAATAATTGGTGATTGGGAAGTCTCCCCTTTCTCCATCAGTTCATGTACCATCTTTATCCCTTTTGGGGAACAAATCGGTAGGGTCCCTACTTGATTATAATCGATGGTTATAGTTTTAGGGCCTCCGAGAATTGCTGGTTTCGACATAATGTGCTCCTTTTTAAAGTCGAATGATAATTATTATTTATTAAGTAAACTAGCGCTATCTGGGTCCAAATAAAGAATGGGTTGCTCCCAAGTGCGCATGATAGTAGCTGGACATTTGGTGCTAATTTCCATGTGCAAGGTGTTATAGACAGCTTGAGCTTTACTGCTGGCTGGTACCATACAGAAATGATAGGTAGCACTCCCTAAAGTAGGAATAGTCAGGGTGAGAGCATGTTTGGGCACATCTTCAAGAGTGGGGAAGCACCCATCATTTACCTGCTGTGAACGACAGGCTAGCTCTAATTCAACTATTTTTACTGCTTTTGGATCGTTGAAATCGGCTACAGGAGGATCGTTAAAGGCAATATGGCCATTTTCTCCAATTCCCATACACACGATGTCAATCGGCTGTTTAGCTAATAGTTTTGCATAGCGCTCAGCCTCTTTTTCAGGATCTGCGCTTTCACTGTCAAGGAATTCTACTGTATGAAATTTTCTCAGATCATAAATTCCCCGACGTAGGAAATTTCCAAATGTTTCTGGTGAATCAGCAGATAGTCCAATGTATTCATCCATATTGAATGCTCGAACACGAGAAAAATCGATGCTCTTATCGGCTACGATAGCCTCTAGAAAATCATTTTGTGAGGGAGCAGCTGCAAAAACTACAGTTGCAATTTCCTTTTTCTCGAGAACACTTTTAAGAGCTTTGCTAAAATCAGCCGCAGCAGCGATTCCAAGTTCTTTCCGATCTTTGCATTCCAAGACGGTCAAGTTCTCTTTTTTCCAACGTTTCATGATTAACTCCTTACTAAAGTTGTTTTATTCATATGTACTTTGAGTACAGTATGTTATTTGCCTTCTGTTTTGTCAACAAGGGAGTTCCTTCTTGACTTTAAATCAATAGGATTGGTCAACTTCGCACTCCAAATCAGAATATATGCAAAGAATCTAGTCCTTTGATTTTATCTTTTCGAAGCATTGTCCTTTTTTACAGGTCAGGATAATATTGCTTAAACAATAAAAAGTATGGCAGATATATTGTTATTTTGTAAGAGCATTTGACAAATTAAAATTGACATCGTATTGTAGTAGGATAGTTTAGTTTTGTCTAATCGGAGGAGATATATGAAAAAACTTGGATTTGGAATCATTGGGCTTGGAATGATCGCGAAAGTGCATGCAAGTGCAATCAAAGAGATTGAAGGATGCCAACTTGTTGCTGGGTTTGATGCAATTGAAGATAGCGCTAAAGCGTTTGGGAAGGCCCATAACTGTCGCACATACACAGATATTGATGCGTTCTTAGCTGATCCTGATTTAGATATCGTGACGATTGCAACACCTTCAGGTCTTCATATGGATGGAGCTTTAGCTTCTGCCAAAGCAAAAAAACATATAATTGTAGAAAAACCTTTAGAAATCACTAAAGATCGTTGTAATCAGATTATCAAAGCTTGTGCCGCCAATGGTGTTAAGTTAGCTGGTGTATTTCCCTCCCGCTACCACGAAGCTCCAAAGTTGATTAAAAAAGCCATTGAGCAAGGCCGGTTTGGTAAAATTGTCATGGCTGATGCACAAGTCAAATGGTTCCGTACCCAAGAGTATTATGATAGTGGAGCTTGGCGCGGTACTTGGAAATATGACGGTGGTGGAGCTTTGATGAATCAATCCATCCATGCCATTGACCTATTGCAATGGTTCATGGGCGATGTATCTGAAGTTTTTGCATTTACCGACACTTTATCCCACGAGCGCATTGAAGTGGAAGATACTGCAGTCGCTGCTCTTAGATTCGCCAACGGTGCTCTAGGAATGATCGAAGGAACCACCAGTGCCTACCCAGGGTTTTTGAAAAAAATAGAGATTTTGGGTACGAAAGGTAGTGTAGTTTTAGAAGAAGAAAGCATCATCTCTTGGAAGTTTGAGGAAGAACGTCCAGAAGATCGGGAAATTCGAGACAAATATCTGCATGGAACTGCCACAGGTGGTGGGGCAGCTGATCCGTCAGCAATTGGTCATCACGGCCACAGGTTGTTATTCAGCTCGGTTGTTGATTCAATTAGAAATAATACTGAAGTTGAAGTTTCTGGTGAATCATCTAGAAATGCAGTTGAAATTATTGAAGGCATTTATAAGAGTGCCAAGTCAGGGAAGAAAGTAAACCTTCCTTTGTAAGAAACCAATGTATGTAGCCACTGCTGAGTGGCTACATTAATATCTTTTTATTAATCGGGACAATAACCACCCATTACTAATTCTAGTTTGTGATCTAACATGAATGTGACTGCACCAATAGCGGAGCCGAGGTCGCCTTGGGTTCCTTGGGAGATTTTCGTCTCTCTATTTTGCCAATCCAAGAGGTGCTCTTGCACGTGTGTGCGTACACAATCAACCAAGTAGGTGCTGGCGTCTCCCAGCGGTCCTCCAATAATTATCTCATCTGGTGCAATAACATTAGCTAATGTGCTGGCTCCAATCGCCAAGGGGTACGATATATGTTCAATACACGCACGGGCATCGGGATCTCCCTCTTCAGCTAAAAAAACAATGAGCTTCCCATTTAAGTTTTTTCCCTGGATCTTTTTTAGAAAGTTGGGATTTTTTTCTATTTGCTCTCTAGCATACATGAGTAAGGCTCCTTCTGAGGCCATGGCCTGTAGGCAGCCTCTTTGACCACAACCGCAGAGGGGCCCATGAGGATCGATCACCATATGGCCAAGCCGATAATTAGTGGTGTTAAGAAGTTTTTTATTGAGATAAATAGACCCGGCAATCCCTGTTCCAATTCCAATATAAATTACATTTGATGCATTCTTGTGATCTCCATATCGGATTTCAGCCAATCCATTAGCCCGATAACGGTTAATGATAAAGACCTGTAGTCCTGTCCGCTCTTCAACTAAAGTTTTGATCGGGGTAACTTCATGCCACCCTAAATCATCCGCACGTAAAACTGTTCCAGTTTTATGGTCGACCAAGCCTGGGGCGCCAATACCAAAGCCGGGAATCATGTTCCCTGGGCAGATTGAACGCATATATTCCAGTCCCTCAATCAATGTTTCAGTTATGATATCACTTTCCGTTGAAAGGACAGTAATATAGTGTGTAGTGAAAATGGTCCCTGATAGATTTACGATGACGAAGATCCATGTGCCAGAATAAAACGCTGCCCCAATGGCATACCAGAGGGAATTATCAATTACTAAGGGGGTTCCAGGCCGCCCTCTCCCTTTTATTTTTGTCTCTAATTCTTTGACCAGACCAGCTTGAATAAGCTTTTGTGCTATTAAAGAGATAGCTGTTCGACTAAGCCCTACGTGCTTGGCAATTTGGGCCCGGGAAGGTTGATGGAGTTCCCTTTCGATACAGTGGAGGACATTCTGACAATTGATAAATTCTAAATCATCGCTTTGCATGGTGGCCTATCTTAGCTAAGTACATGCTGATTTGCAAGGATATTTACATAAAATATCTAATCTAAAAATTGTTTTGTCAGATGAGTTGACAAATTAAAAATGTATGATACTGTGAACATTAACCATAGCTTGAGATTGTTGCTCTGAGCTTTATCTTATCAGTTATGGAATTTAGGAGGAAAAGATGAAAAAAATCTTAGTTATGCTCATGATTATTCTGGTGAGTTCTACGATGCTTTTTGCACAAGGTGAAGCAGAATCTGTAGACTCATTCCCTAGTAAACCAGTAACAGCCCTTATCGGTTGGTCGGCTGGTGGTGGTGCTGACATTGTGTTTAGAGCACTTGCAGAAGTTTTTCCGAAATATGCTAACGGACAACCATTAATCGTCCAAAATAAGGGAGCTGCAGCTGGAGTGCCAGCTATTACAGAGTTTAAGAAAGCTGACCCAACCGGGTATGAAGTACTTCACTGGAACGTGGCTCACTTGATTAAGACCCATATGAATAAAGTTGCCTTTACAGCAACAGAGTTTGTTCCTGTACTACAGGTTGTGGCATCATATAACTACTTGGTAGTACGAGCAGACGCACCATGGAACACTCTTGCTGACTTCATTGCCGACGCAAAGGCTAACCCAGAAACAATTCCAGTTGGTAACGCAGGAACAGGTGGTGGTAACCACATGGCTGCTCTACTATTTGAGAACGCTACTGATACTACTCTTATTCATGTTCCTTTCTCAGGTGGTGGCCCTGCAATTACAGGACTTCTAGCCGGAGATGTTGATGCTGTTGTAGCAAATGCACCTGAAGGTATCACAAACGTACAAGCTGGACAGTTGAAGGTGTTAGCAGTATTTAGTAATGACGAAATTCCTGGAATCCCAGCTAAGACTGGTGTTGCCCAAGGTGTTGACTTAATACTTGAGCAGTGGAGGGGCGTAGTTGTTCCTCAAGGAACTCCACCTGCTATCGTTGCTAAACTCGAAACTATCTTCAAGCAATGTGTTGAAGATCCTGTATACATGAAGAAAATGGCAGAATTAGGTGCTATTCCTGTCTACAAGCCAGGTCCTGAATATGGTAAACAGGTTGCATTTGATGATGCTCGCTATGAAAAAATTATTAGAGACAATGGTTTTGGTGATAGATATACCAAATAATTGATTTACAAACATTACTATAGCTCCAGGGTTCCTCCTGGGGCTATCTAATTACAGTTGCAATGTAAAGGATTCGAAGATGAAGGAAACAAAGAAAGTAGACCTCTGGACAGGGGTTGCACTGATGATCGTTAGTGTAGGAGTTTGGATACTAACTGCAAAATTACCAGTTCCGAAAAGAGGTATTGGCCCAGGTAGTTATCCTCGAGTCGTTGCAACGGTATTATTTTTGCTCGGTCTCGTCTTATCTCTCTCAAATATTAAAGGTGGATATCCGAAATCTACTGAGGCCGTAAACTGGAGTCATTTGGGGCGTGCTGCACTGTTGGCCCTTATGTCATTTATATATGTGAGTTTACTTAAGCCTATTGG
>CAZGDR010000052.1:0-11380 GCA_964524755.1 uncultured Spirochaetaceae bacterium | reverse complement strand
GCTAGGCGGGAATCAGTTCTATTGCATAGCTCCATCTCTTTAGTAAGCAATCTCATAAATTCAGTTTTATTTACAACTCCGGTCATGCCATCCGAATAAGCGAGTCTGCGTATATGTAAAACGCGTTTAGCCAGATTGTAGCTCAACCAACCCATTAGAAGGGTTATTACTATAACAGCAAAAGCCAAAAACAGGGTAGTTTCCGACCAAAAAGAGGCGGCAGTAAGCTTTCCAAGCACTAATTCCCAGTTTAGCAATGAAAAAGAAAACTTCATCTGGACAAAACCATGTTCAAATAAGGTTTCGTCACCAAAAATATAGGTATATCCCCCTTGTGAATCTTGTGTACGGATAGAGAAGTTATAGTCTTGCGCAAGTTTATCCACTCCAATCTCTTGTAAAACCTTATCAAAATTATAGGTCACTATGACGAAACCCCAGATGCCACGTCCCCCTTCAGAGGTAGAAAATGAAACTGCTTGACAACCAGTAACCAAATATTCGTTATTTAAAGAGTGGTACGGTCCAAAAAAAAGAGGGTCCTCCCCTTCTAGCAACTTCTCTAATTGTGCAAATTCTGCTGAAGATAGGATGGAGAGGTCTTGACTTGGTATCAAAAGCATGCTTGAAAACCACTCATTGGTCTCCTCTAATAGCTCCTTATAATGGGAGTATCCTTCTACATCAACAGCGCCTTTGGTTGCAAGCTCCCGTGTAACTGAGGTACTGACAAATCTAAGAAACATAGTTTGTTGTGAAAATGCCGAATATAGCTGCTCGTGAATAAGTTGCAACTCTAGTTGACCATAGAGTTGGGCTTCATCCTCATCAATATTCTGAAAGTGAGAAACGATGATAAAAGCGATTAATATAAAAAGTAAAAGAACGCCCACTACGACAACGATTGCCACGCGACGTTCTTTTTGTGCCCTTTTCAATGCAGCTCTCCTTGAGCAAAATAATGTGAATGCCTATTTCTTACTCGCTAGTGTACTACTACGCGCTATTAAAGGCAATAAACGTAAGATGTTTTGTTCTAAGTTCATACTTCTGCTTTTTTTAGCTTCGATTTTAGACTTGAGTCAACCTACGGTGTAAGTTATCATCATGGTGTGGAGGTACTGTATGGATGCTAATAGAAATAGAGTTCGAGAGATGTCAATTGCCCGGACTATGGAAAAATTACGGAAGAATAATATGGAAGCGGCCTACTTACCTTCAGCACAGGATGTAGTACCAATGTTACGCTCAATGTTAGACGAACATTGTACCATTGCCGTGGGAGGGTCGATGACGCTTGCTGAAACTGGGGTCCTAAAGTTTATTAAAAGCGACACCTACCAATTAATAGATCGGTATGAAGCAGGTTTGAATGCTGCGCAAATTAATGAGCGCTTTATTCAAGCCCTCTCGGCCGATGTCTATATCTCGAGTGTAAACGCTATTACCGAACGGGGAGAGTTGTATTGTGTAGATGGTACTAGTAACCGAATCAGTGCCCTTTTATTTGGCCCAAAACGAGTTATTATTATTGCAGGTTGGCAAAAAATAGTCCCTAATTTACGTGATGCTGTTAATCGGGTCAAACGTATTGCAGCACCTGCCAATGCAATGAGATTAGAAAAAGATACGCCCTGTATAAAAAACGGGTATTGCGTAGCTCCATTTTGCGATGACCGTAACCTGATGAGCATCCCAACTGGCACCTGTGATCACGGAATCTGTAGCAATATGGTAGTTCTAGGCCGTCAAAGTCAGAAAGGACGTACTACGGTACTCATTGTAGGTGATGAGATCGGTTATTAATTAATCCATAAAGAAACGCATAACATCATCCGAGGAACGAGCAGAAGCTAATAACCGACGCATCACTGGAGAGGATGTAGCGCGGGCAATGGAAACAAGCACTTCTATATAGGCACTAGATTCCTTTTCAGGTGCTAAAACCAAAAAGAAGAACTGGGAGCCTTTGCCATCTTGAGCGTCAAAATCAATGGGCTTGGGGGTAATTCCCATAACCACAGAGACCGAAGTAACAGCTGCAGTCTTGGCATGTGGGACAGCGACGCCATCCGCTAAACCAGTGCTCCCTAGGGCCTCTCGAGCTAATACCGCCGCTAAAATTTCTTCACGATTGTGCAGCCGACGTGCTTTTACAAGAACATCAACTAGTTCTTCAATAATTTCATTTTTTGTAGTTGCCTGTAGGGGGACCTTGACGAGATCTTTTTCTAAAACATCAGTAAGTGTCATTTTCGGCCTCCGGTTTTACATTAGGTAATGATTCAAACATATCCCAAATCGCATCATTATCTCTCACCACTAACACCGGACACGGAGCGGTGCGCATCATCCGATCAGTTTCACTCAAAAGTTCATCCCGGCGACTATGAATTTCTGAAATACCTCCGAGTACTAATAAATCGATAGTATGTTCTTGGAGGTAGTTGCGTACTTCCGTATGTACCGTGCCAGAGGCTTTAACTGGAGTTACTTCCACCCCTTTTTGTAAGCCCATTTCCTGCACATGGTTTAAATAACGTAAGGCATCTCCTTCGATATCGCGGCGATATTCCTGCTCTTCAATATCGAGAAAGATACGAGCTTTCACCAAATCCTGAAGAGCTCGAGTGTTCACCACATACATCGCTGTAAGGGTCGCATCAAGTCTTTTTGCAAGTGCTATAGCAGCCATTGCAGCCATAACAGAGTCTTCAGAGCCATCAAGGTAAACCAGGACTCTCTTAAAAGGTACCATTATAACTTCTCCCTTTCAGCCTGTAGCCGTTCCCGTTCCATGCGGTTCTTCACCTGTTTCAACAACATAAAATTCTCCCGTTCAGCCTCTTCAATTCTACCTTCTGTATACGTCAAAGTCTCCTTTAACTCGGGTATCACAATTTTATCTAATGCATTCACTTTTCGAATGGTCTTTTTTACCTCTTTTGCTAAACGCATAATAGAAACTTTAAGTTCAGCCAGTCGTCCCATCAATTCAAGAGCCTCTTTATAGGCTTCCAAAGTCTCTTCCACGGCTAACGTGGTTCCTTCTGGACTGAAATAGGGTCCTTTCGCTATAAAAGTAGTATCTACACGTGGAAGACGGACCCCCATAACTTTTCGATCGGAAAGGGAGATTGTAGAATCTATTGTTACCGCACCAAATAAGTTTGCTACACGCAAACGCCCCATCTCCATAACCGTATGTTGCATCGAATCCCCTGCCGAAGCAAGTGCTTTATCAACACGTGACTGATAATCTACCGCCTGGTCAACCAAGGTGAGTAATTCTACAACCAAAATTGAACGTTTTTGATCGAGTAGTTCATACCCTAACGTTGCAAACTTTAAATCATCTTGGAGTTTGAGTAGATTGCTTCTTGTCGGGGCGACATTCCGTTTCATTCTATCTCCCGTAGTAGGTGGATATTTCTTCGTCGTTCACGCGCTGTAATTCCTCAGGTGGTAATTCACCGAGAGCCTTCCATCCTAAATCAAGGGTCTGGTCAATCGGACGATTTTCATCGAACGCCTGGTTCACAAATTTTCGTTCAAAGAAATTACCAAACTCTAGGTATTGTTGGTCAAGAGCAGTCAATTCCTCCTCACCAATAACTGAGGCGAGGTTACGCACATCCTGCACATGGCTATAGGAGGCAAAAAGCTGGTTAGCGAGGTTTGGGTGATCTTTACGGGTCATCCCCTCCCCAATGCCATCTTTCATGAGACGGCTGAGACTGGGGAGTCCGTTAATGGGAGGATAGATCCCTCGCCCGGACATTTCTCGGTCAAACACGATCTGCCCTTCCGTGATATAACCCGTTAGATCGGGTATGGGGTGGCCAATATCATCATTGGGCATAGTTAAAATAGGGAGTTGGGTAATAGAACCCTCACGTCCAATAATTTTCCCCGAGCGTTCGTACAATTCAGCTAAGTTAGAATAGAGATAACCGGGGTATCCTTTGCGGCTTGGGATTTCTCCTCGTAATGTCGAAATCTCACGCAATGATTCACAATAGTTGGTCATATCGGTCATGATAACAAGGACGTGCTTCCCTTTGGCAAAGGCTAGATGTTCAGCTAATGTTAATGCCGTACGTGGAGTAATGGTTCGTTCAATAGAGGGATCATCGGCTAGTGAGAGGAATAAGGCGACGTTCTCTAAGACCCCTGATTGCTCAAAACTATCGATAAAGAACCGCGCTACATCATATTTTATCCCCATCGCAGCAAAGACGATGGCAAATTCTTGTGTTTCAGCCAAGACTTTGGCTTGGCGGACAATCTGAGCCGCTAGACGATCATGAGGCAGTCCATTTCCACTGAAGATGGGAAGTTTCTGACCTTGAATAAGGGTTGTAAGTCCATCAATGACAGAAACACCAGTTTGAATAAAGTCACGCGGGTATTCTCGAGCCGTAGGATTTATGGGTAATCCATTAACATCTAATTCATCTTCTCCATGCGGCAATGCCCCCCCATCGCGAGGATGCCCCAACCCATTCATGACCCTCCCTAACATTTGCTCAGAGACTGGTAAGGTTAAGGGTTCTCCCATAAACCTCACCCGAGTTCCGGGTAACGTTAAGCCACTGGTACCTTCAAAGAGCTGTACCATGACGGCATCATCACTGGTATCGAGAACTTGACCGGTTCGCATAACCCCTTTGGGGTCAATACACTCTACCAATTCGCCATAGCCAATGGGGTGTGTATTACGCATGAATATAAGCGGACCATCAATGCGACTGACCCCTACATATTCACGTCCACTGAGTAAGCTTCGATCGAGTGTTTGTAATATCTTAGCGTTCTTCATATATCCCTCCGAGTTGACTCATTGAACGTTCCAAGTGGAGGGCAATTTTATCGAATTGTCCCAGGTCATCATTGGGGATAGTATATCGCATACGGGTAATCTCCTGGACAACCTTCAAGCGGCGTATCTTAATCATAGTAACCCCTTTTGCAATTGCCTCTGATCCAAGATGCCAATACGAGAGTATTAATTGCAGCATCCGCAACTGTTTACCGACTGTAGTAAATCGGTCAATTTCATCGAAGGCATTTTGTTGTAAAAAGGCCGTTTTAAATAATTTACAAACCTCTAAAATAAAGTTCTGGCTATCGGGAAGAGCATCTGGACCAACCAATTTTACAATTTGTTGCAGCCGTACTTCACGCTGAAGCAGCTCCATAATTTCTCCTCGACTCTCAATCCAGGAGCCTTCACCTTGTAACTCCCACCAAGGGGCTACTTCATCCACATATTCTGAGTAGGAATCAAGCCAACTAATAGCCGGATAATGGCGTGCACTCGCAAGCCCCCGATCCAAGCCCCAGAAACAACGGACGAAGCGTCTGGTATGTTGTGTTACAGGCTCTGAGAAATCCCCTCCAGGTGGAGAGACCGCACCAATAATAGAGACCGAACCTTCTAGATCAGCGAGAGAAGTCATATACCCAGCTCGTTCGTAAAATTGAGCAATACGCGTCGGCAAGTAGGCTGGGAAGCCCTCCTCTGCCGGCATCTCTTCCATCCGGCCTGACAATTCACGCAAAGCTTCCGCCCAGCGCGATGTAGAGTCAGCCATAATGGCCACATGGTATCCTTGATCTCGGTAATATTCGGCTAAGGTAACTCCAGTGTAAATACTAGCTTCACGTGCCGATACGGGCATATTGGAAGTGTTGGCAATTAATATTGTCCGCTCCATAAGTGAACGACCAGTACGCGGGTCAATGATGAGGGGAAATTCTCTTAAGACGTCGGTCATTTCATTTCCCCGTTCACCACACCCAATATAGACAATGATATCAGCATCACACCAACGTGCTATAGCATGCTGGGTCATGGTTTTTCCCGTACCAAAACCTCCAGGGATTGCTACAGTCCCCCCTTTAGCGAGGGGGAAGAGCATATCGATAACCCGTTGTCCAGTAATAAGTGGTACATGCATTGGCTTGCGATTTGTTACCGGTCGAGGGACCCGAATCGGCCACGAGTGGATCATAGTCAACGGAATCCGTTTCTTTTCACTATCTTCGATAGTACAAACAACTGTATCTACTGTGTACGAGCCGGCTTTAACGGCCTCGACCACGGTAAAGGGAGCTGTTCCTTGAAGAATTGGTGGTACCAATATCTTATGTTCAACCCGCTCGGTCTCTTGTACCGTTCCCAAGATTTGGCCGGGTAGGATTGTTTGTCCCACCTTGGCTGTAGGGGAATATTCCCATTCCTTTTTACGATCAATGGCATTTGCCCCAATACCACGGCGAATGGTATCTCCGCTTAAATCGCGAAGCCGTTCTAACGGACGCTGGATTCCATCATAGATGGTTCCGATCAAGCCTGGACCCAGTTCAACTGAAAGGGGCATATTTGTCCCGTATACGTTCTCGCCAGGAGCAATTCCTGTCGCCTCTTCATATACTTGGACAATGGCCTCATCCCCATCGATTTTGACTAACTCGCCAATCAATAACTCTTCACCAACATGTACCAATTCCATCATCATGGCATCAGTAATACCTTTTATGGTGATAACGGGCCCATTAACTCTTTTAACTTGTCCTACTATTCTTTCCGGCATGGCTGTCCTTCCATCAATTCTTTCAGATCGCGATCATGTCGGATCATGCGGGTAGCTACTTGGTTATTATAGGCAATTTTCCCATCTAATGAGGAGACTTCGATACCCTGTCCAGTCAAAGTTGCACCAGCGAATTGTAATGCGACCTCTTTGCCTATGGCTTTTTTTATAAGCGCCTCTGCCTCTCGTAACATAGAGTCATCCACTTTTTCCTTGAACGAACAAGCCACTTTAGCTTCCGAGCGATCTAAACCGATAGCAGCCTCTGCTATCCAACCGATCAGTACCTTCCGATACGATTTGTGTGGAATAAGAGCTGCCATACGTTCTGCGGTGCGCTCTAGAACTAGATGTCGCAAGCGTTCACTTTGTGTTACATGATATTTTCGTTCACTATTCCTAATGGCTGACTCTTCCTGTCTTTTGATTTGTTCTAATCGTTTTTCCGTGTTCCGTTTTTCCTGCGCATCTAAATCGGCAATTTTCTTGGCATACGAATCTGCCACGGCCTGTGCATCACGTTCAGCTCGTTCAAGTACAGTAGCAGCTTCAGCCTGTGCCGCCTGAATGATTCCGGCAAATAATTGATCGGTATGTTCTTCACTCATAATGACACTCCTATTGCTGCGTTCACTAAGGAGCGCAGATCGCGCGAAACTCCTCCACTTAAGCGATTGGGAATTTCAACTATTAACGGAAATGTTTCGGTAAACATATAGTGATCCACTTCAGGGCGAATCATATCTGCTAGGTCCTGTGTAATGATGATAATACCGTTGTCGCGATTCTCTAAAGCTTTCTCTAAGGCTGCATGAGCTTCATCCGCATTGGTCGCCACCAAACCACGGGTTCCGACTAAAGAGAATCCGAGAACTGTATCTTCATCACCAATCACAAAATAACGCATAAATTACTATACTTTTCCTAAGATCATTAGAGCCGTAATAAATCCAAAGACTACTAACCCTTCAGCCAAGGCAATAAAGATTAATGCCTGTGCCCCAATTTCTGGTTTCTCGCTCATAGCTCCCATAGCGGCTGCACCGACATGTGAGATCGCGAATCCAGCTGCTATTGCACCAAAACTGAACGCAACTGCGGCTGATATGACTGCCCACATGATATTTTTACTTGCTGCAGCTTCAGCCTGTACGGCAGTCTCAGCAGCAAAAATCGGGGGAGCAAAGAAAATCCCCGAGAGGAGCAACAGTAACAGGGTGAAGATAAACGATAATCCGAGGCGCTTTTTAAAAATTTGCATGGTCACGATGAACCCTCCTAGCCTAATTTTGTGAATATTTCTGTCGTTTGGTCTGAGAACGCAACGCGACAGGATTATAAGACAGGCCACGGCCTGTAAAATACTTGGTAAAAAATTCGTAATAATTCAGACGTAAAGCCTGAATCCCAGCTGATAATCCTTCTAATGCGATTATCATCGCATTTCCTAAAATAAGAATAATAAGTCCTCCGATCCCTCCCCCGGCTAAGTTTGCCATTTGGTCGAAAGCAATCATGAGACTGACGTGCGCTATGCCGAGCCCAGCAACACGTAAGAAAGAGAGCGTATTAGCTAAAAACCCAGAAAATATCTCTAAGACATCGACAATCCATTCTAGGATACTATCCATAATGATACTGGCAATACTCTTCGGTTCTGGAGGGTTTCCGGCACGGGTCATAGAGAGGCGATGCAATGGGATTTTAGCGAGCAACAGAGCTAACGGGATAGCAAAGGCAATGGGTAAAAACATACCTTGCGGTAATTGTTTGTAGCCCGTGGCAACAAAGGCAAAGGCCGCCCACACGCCACACCCAAACATCCATCCACCAATAAGTCCATTTTTGTCCATCACTAAGTGGAACCAATCCCGTTTTCGAATCAGATTGATCCAGTTTAGAACTAACCCCAGAGAAATTATGATTATCCCAAACCAAATAGTAATCTTAAGGATTGAGTAAATTGTCCGCCCACCAATAACATGTCCTGCCACCACAGCATGGTAGTTAAACCAAATCGGCGGTAACAGAGGATACCCAAAATAAGACCCAAAGAGGGCTCCAGAGACTATCGAGGCAAAGCCGAGATAGATAAACAGCTGGTAGAGACCAGGATTAATCAAGCCCCCTTCTAGGTGGGGATTCTTCTTATAATACAAGCTTCCCAACAGCCCTACGAGGAGGATGACTAACCCCTGTCCAGCGTCAGCAAACATAAGTCCAAACATAGCAAGATACGAGACCGCCACAAATGGAGTAGGGTTGATCGTACCATATTCAGGCACACTATAATTGTCGACTAACTTTTGGAAAGGGCGGAGTAAACGCGATTCTTGAACAGCAACTGGAACTTCCTCGCGCGGCATATTACGGGCATCGATCCATTCGATGACACATGTTCCATTAGAGGCGGAACGGATAGCTTTTTCTAATTTTTCGGCATCATCTGCGGGGACCCACCCTGAAAATATCGTGGTATTACGCGTATGACTAAAATTAGAGGCTATTTGCCCTACCAACTCGTGCAAGCGTAAATCACTCCAGAGCTTTTCTAATAGTGAACGTTCTTTTTTTATACGGATAGTAATTGCATCCAGAACTTCTTCATTTTCTTTATCTAGACTCTTAATTTTAGCTGAAAGGTATGTTTCAAGTCTTGCAAGAGCTTTTTTCTGCAGTTCTCCTTCCGGGTTTTCTTCCCATTGGAGCGTGTCAATAATCGGATTTATCTGGGTCCGATCACGCTTAAGCGTCAAAAGTATGAGATCTTTCCACGTCTCAGGCTGCAGGACTACACTGGCATTATTAGCTAAGCGAGAACGGACCGTTTCAATCGAGTTCGTCCCGGGTTTCCCAATTCTGATATCGATATATTGAAGCTTTCCCTCTTTTACATAGCGTAATAATTCATCTATTCGAATCCGTGCTTGACTGATTTGCTTTTGTTTATCGCGGATTACTGCCAAATCATTGACGACTGTATCGACAAGATTACGGGCCTCAGGTAAAGACAAGGCCTGCATGGAACTGGGATCGAGTTTCTCGGTAGATGGGGATGGAATGCCAGCTTGCATAAATAAAGTTTCTACCCGATACCGCAAATCGGTATACTCCTGTGGATTCTCTTTTTGCGTGGGTTCAGTAAAACGGGATGCTTGTTCGGGGGCTAACCGTGCCACACGAATAAAATCCAACACTCCTAAACGTAATAACTCTTGTTTGACTTTCTCGGTAGCCTCATCAAGGACAACTGCTGTCAATAACCTCATTGGAACCGTAAAGACATTCATACCGTGTACTCCTGGATTGCAGATGCTTGCCAACCATAATGAATACCATTAACGATTGTTCGAATAATTGCGTTCTGCCGTTCTTCAAGAAAAAAGTAGGCCAAAATAATTCCTATCGTAAAAGGATTCCCACGTAACATGGTCTGAAACTCCTTTCTCCGTATCTTGAACAGATAGTGTTCTACAAGCAGAGTTTGGTGTTCAGCTGTAGTTTTCTCAGAATCAATCAACTCTTTAGCGAGTTCTGGAAATCGGTGGCGAACAAGTTTCAAAGGCGAACGTTCGCCAATCGGTTTTTCCAGATATTGAGCAAACTCTAACGTTTCAGTAACACTTCCCCCTTCTAACATAAGGGTTCGTAGGCGCTCACTAGGAAGCTGGTACATCCAACCAAATCTGACTAAATTAATAATATTTTTTAAATCAGTATCCCGATCTAATATCTGTTCAATTAATTGGCGATCTTTTTTAGGGAGTTTGATCACTATAACCCGCAATAGATTAAACCAAACACGATCTAAAGCTGTCTCAAGTCCAAACAAACCTTCCTGCGCCAGTTGCTCACTCGTAAATTCGTTGAGCGCCTCCGCATACGGGGTATCGGCGACAGCCTCTACTACCTGTTGGTAATTATCGGCATTCACTATCTGTGCCCAATCAATAGACGAGACAATTTTCCCTTGAAACAAATAGCCAAAGCGGTGATCAATATTTTGTTGCTTCACCCAATTACTAAACCATAAACGGATGACACTCTTTAGGTTTTCAACTTCTAATTTTCGGGTCAGTCCTTCAATAGTCTGAGCATGGGTCTTTTTCATATACTGAGTTACCTCTTTGTGTAACTCTATATTCCGGGCAAACAACCAGGCTTCCAGTCGTTGGATGTCACCACTTTGATCATATAATTCCAAGAGTGGTTCGTAATGGGTCCCTTTCAGAGCATGTAAGAGCTCTTCCATAGATTGACTACGAGCTAAGCTGTCCAAATCCTGTGGGGTAAGCATAGCACCAATGCGAGATCGTAATTTAGCGTTTATAAAAGCATATCGATTCAAAGCACCAATGCTCACTCCGCCAACTCTCCTATTTTCGTGCTACAGAGAAGATCTACAAGTTTTTTTGCAATTGAATCAGCGCAAGCGTCAAGATCAACTTTTTGGGCCTCAGTCTCCCACAGATTTTTCTCTGCTTCTATAATGCGAGCCTCAGATTTTTCTTGTGCTTTAGCAATCGTTGCGTCACGTTGTTCATAAGCCTTTTCAGTAGCCTCATGTAACGCTTTTGTCCCCTCGCGTTGAGCTCGAGAAACTAACTCTCGTCCTTTCACTTGGGCGTCATGCACAATTTGTTCAGCTTCGGTTTCAACCGAAAAAATCTCATTTATTAATTCACTACGCATAGCTACATAGTATCCATAATATCACTTCGTATCAAGCAAGACCTCTATGAATTACCGAATTTCGGGAATCCAACCCCGCGGAGCAATTG
>CAZGDR010000051.1:2914-11483 GCA_964524755.1 uncultured Spirochaetaceae bacterium | reverse complement strand
TTGAGTCCACTAGTATTATATCATCGACATCTTGTGCAAACTCGTCTCAATAAAATCATCAATCACCTGCATGATTTTTGGTTCCAATTTTTGTAACATGATACGATCTATATCATCATAAAAACTTTTGTTGACCTCATAGGGAATCTGACCATCATAGCTGTCGAATAGTGTGAGGTACGCAGTATTTATGTTTTCAGTATAGGCAATCGCTGTATCGGTACGAAATAGGTTTTTGTGCCCGTTGCGACCCGGGGTGCTGACAGTTAGATAATCGACGTAGGGATTTTTGATCTCTTCTCTGTGAGCTATTAATGAGCTGCCATTATAAGCCACTAGTTCATCTTCGGTTCCATGGATAATCAGCACAGGAATATTCGTTGCATTGATAGCTGTAACAGCATCAAACGAGGCGACTTTTCCAAACAGCATCCGTTGGTATAACCATAGGAATGGCAACTGGGTGATGATGCTGTCACCCATCAGAATTTGGCCATGTTCCATAATCAAGTCCAAAGCATTATTCACCCCAGCCACACTGATTACCCCTTTGATATCATGATTATAGTTGAGTACATTCGTGACAGCATAGCCTCCCCAACTATGCCCATAAAGAACCAAGGGTAAATCAGAAAGATCTGGCTGACTTTCAATGAAGGTAAGTGCTGCATGTAAGTCGACTACTGACTGAGGGAATCCTTTGGTGGTCTTTCCTTCGCTTGCATAGCTTCCGGTACAATCATAGGCAAATACACGTAAGCCGATATCCACAAAGTGTTTTATATGGGGTAGGTAGCTATCAGAACCTCCACCTAAGCCATGAGCAACCACCACAAGTCCTCGAGTATTTTCAACGCCGTAGATATGGCCTTGTAGGGTATTTTTTCCAGATGTGAACGCTACCGGAAGACGAGGGTAATCTATTGCGATATCGCTGTATCGCAGTTGAGCGCTTACATTTTCGTCTGGTCTATCATAACGCGGAAATTGTTTATCATATACAATTTTCGAAACACTGAACGATAATACAATGAACAAGACGGCTATGACGCCAAGAGTGGATCCTATAATTTTGACCCATCGGTGGCTTTTTTTGCTATCTGAAGCCATATTTAAACCTTCTCCATAAATTTTAACACATGGTACTTATTAGGTAGAGAGGAGGAGCACGCCCTATCGCTTCTATTATAATCCTAAATGCTATGTGTGCAAGAGAAGGTTGAATGAAAAATGCAATAAAAGCTTTACTATTCCTGGTCACTTTCCTTTTATTGGCCGACGTTGTATATTTGGAGTTGTATTGCATAGGAGGTACCTAATGAGCGAAGTGACATTAACAAAAGCTAATTTTGAAGCAGAAGTGTTAAAATCTGATATTCCCGTTTTAGTCGATTTTTGGGCGGTTTGGTGTGGTCCCTGTAAAATGGTTGCCCCTGCAGTTGCAAAACTTGCAGAAAACCATGCTGGAAAACTTAAAGTTGGCAAGGTGAATGTGGATGAGCAATCAGAATTAGCAGAAAAGTATAACATTTCTAGTATCCCGACTTTATCGCTATTTAAGGGTGGTAAAGTGGTGAACCAGCGCATTGGAGCGGTCACCCTAGCTGTACTGGAATCTTTTGTAGCTGAACATATCTAATACTTGAAACCCTACATAGAAAATACCGGATGGAAATTCATGTCCGGTGTTTCTTTGTATCATGGATTATAGACCTCAGTCGAATTCGGCTTGCCAAAGCTGAATTTACTAGTCGGTACAATATACCAATCATATTTACTGCTTGTATTGGCCCCTTTTTGGCGACAGAAAGAACGGGTAGCTGTGCTGTATGTGCTATCGATAGCTGTCTCAGGTGTAATGGGGTGGGGCTGCCACAGATGGGTAAGTTCTAAAGCTTGGATTCGTTGTAATACTTTATGTGTACCAAAACCACCATAATTTGTATCAGAATCACTGGTTCTATTACTATAGACCACCGCATCTAAGATGGTGCCGTAAGGAGCATTGTAGAGACTAATAACACCGTTATTAGCACCTAAGCCAACTGTACCACCATCAAATTCAATGGGGTGTTCTCCACTTAGCTCTTTGTTGTATTGGATAACGATGTAATCTCCCGCTTTTACTTCAAAATCGGGGAGGATGCACTCACTATCCCAAGCTGAAGCTACGCCATCGTAGAGGGTTACTCCCGCTAAGTTCCCATCTGTTTGAGCTAAGAGTTCTACCCGGTCCGGGTTGTTACTACTTCCTCTAGTCGTAAATTCATTAATAAGCAGAGAGGGAATACGGTCATTGTAGCCCCACACTCCAGCGGTGAAAGTTAAAGTATTTCCGGCAGCATCTGCAACACGCCCCTCTATTTCTATCCGTTTACCTGGAATGAGTGGTTTATCAAAAGTGATGATAATGTTCTTTTCAAAGGGAACCACCGAGGTGATCTTTACAAAATTATTTTTACAAGAAAAATTGGTAGAGTCACAGAAAACTAATTCATTAAACTGATACGTTGCCTCATAAGGTGAAGTAGCCTCCGCAGTGAGGAGGAGAGGACTTTGCTTATCTTTGCCTGAGAGGACGTTAAACAATTCTCGTTGTGGCTGCGCTTCACAAGCACTATATGTGAAAATAATAAGTAGAGTCAGACAGAGACGTAGATACGGTTTCATAATTTCTCCCTCATTACAATTACTCCAACATGCGCTATATTGATTGACCTCTAGCGGTAAGTTCTACTACACTTTGCACGATAGGGGGCAACTATGGGGAAATTATGGCAAAAAGGTTACACACTCGATGCGTTAATGGAAAGTTTTACAGTTGGCAACGATTATCAACTCGATACTAATCTTATTGTAGCTGATTGTATTGCCTCGATTGCACATGCTCGCACCTTACACAAAGCAGAAATTCTCACTCAAGCTGAACTGGAATCTTTGGAACAGGGATTACAAGAGATTCTCAGCCTTGTAGCGCAAGGGGAGTTTGAGATAACGGTGGCTGATGAAGATTGCCATACTGCCATTGAAACTTTCTTAACAAAAAGGGTGGGAGAAGTCGGAAAGAAAATTCATACAGGACGGTCACGAAATGATCAGGTCCAAACTGCCCTACGGCTCTGGATGCGTGAATTCCTGGTCCATTTTGCTCAGGAAACTATCTCTTTAGCCACTTCTCTCATAGAATTTGCCCAATTGCATCAATTCGTCCCTATGCCAGGACGAACCCATATGCAGCTGGCCATGCCCTCTTCGGTGGGGTTGTGGGCTTCAGCTTTCGCTGAAGAATTGATGGATGAAGTTGTTCATCTACAACATCTGGAAGCGCTGTTTGACCAATCTCCATTAGGTTCAGCTGCTAGTTATGGAACATCTTTGCCCCTTGATCGTAGGTATGCCGCAAAGCAAATGGGATTTGCGAGGGTACAGAATAATGTCCTCTATGCCAATAATAGTCGTGGAAAATTCGAAGCGATGTTGCTCGATGGGTGCGATTACATCACACTAACGTTAAGCAAACTAGCCCAAGATCTCATCCTTTTTTCGTTGCCTGAGTTCGGCTACTTCTCTCTGCCGAAAGAACTTTGTACAGGAAGTAGCATTATGCCCCAAAAACGTAATCCCGATGGTCTAGAATTGACGAGAAGTCGTAGTGCTGTAGTCTCTTCCTGCTCCCAGCGAGTAAAAGGGATCATTCGTAGTCTTCCTTCAGGCTATAACCGTGATTTTCAAGATACAAAAGAGCCTCTTCTGACCGGAGCAAAAAGTGCTCTACTCGTCGTAAGGGTTATGCGCTTGATGGTGCAACAATTACAGGTAAATGAAAAAGCATTACGACGCGCTTGCACTAGTGAATTATATGCTACAGATGAAGTGTTGAAACGCTTGAGAGCGGGAGGGTCTTTCCGTGATGTATACAAGGAAGTTGGTATGAACCTCGACGCTGTGGAACACTATGAGGCTGAGGCAACAATTCGTAATCGCCAAAGTGAAGGAACCACAGGGAATTTAGGTCTAGATAAGGCCCTTTCACAGGCTCAATCGATTGAAAAAGCCTGTGAAGAGCGTGGTGTATGGTTAACCAAGACCTATAGACAACTTGCTAAGTCAGTAACAACTGTCGTGAATTGGTAGAACTTTCTAGAAAGTCCACAAAACTCCTGCCGTAGTAGTGAAAAGACCTATCAATGGGATGACTGGATTTGCAAATATTATTTGCTCGTTTTCTGTCAATAGATAGACAGCAACAGGTACATTGAGGTTTACAAAGAGACCAGTGTTTTTATTAGGAATCCAGTATTCTCCCTTAACAGTGCCACCAACGACGCCATACATACCAGTCGAAAAGTCGGTAAATGCAACAGAACTGACACCAAGTTTTAAGTCAAAGTTGTCTCCGAGAGGGATTGGTGCGGTTATATCACCGGTTACCGTGAAGTAAGGTTGGAAAAAGTCTGCATCTTCCGAACTTTCTGAGATCCATTCCAAATATTTGAATCCCATTGGATAGTTAATTCCGGCATTGATAGCAACTGGGCCGAGAGGGAGATCTACAACAATCCCTGTTGCTAAAAACCCAACTTGTGCACCAATTGCCAAGCCTTGATTAGGACGGGCTGTAACCGCTGTAGTTGCAAAGATAAATATAAAAATTACTAATATAGTTCGAATTTTTTTCATGGTGTCCTCCTTAAAACATCCAGTTTCTAGAGGGAACTATTTTCCAGTAACATGGATATTTAAATTGTTATGACTAATATAGGACAATACCGGTTGGAGAAAGTTACACGAATCAACTACATTCCTCTTTAATCGTCAGACTGATCCCCCCTTTGCTGTTGAATCAAATCTATCTCTTGTGGTAGAGTACGGCCATGAGCATAGTGAAACCACATAAGCTAGGGATTATTGCTGGACCCGGGTCTGAATATTTTACGGGTAGAGTAATTAGACACTTAAGGCGACTCTATCTTGATCGCTATCAAAAGCTTAGCGCCTCTTTAGTGAAGCGCCATAATATGACACCTGAAGAGTTACTCGACTTAGTGACCCTTAACGATGATTTAGTAAATAAGAAAATTCCACGGGGCCGTAAGCCCAAGGCTTTCACCTGTCCGGATTTTGAAATCCCAGTAAAATATACTCGGTTTGCAAACGGAGAAGTGAAGGCTGAAGTTTTGCAAGCTGTAAGGGGATTACGCTTATTCATTATCTATGATGTAACAAACCAATATCCAATAAAGATAGCAGGAGCTGATGAGCCGGTCAGTGTTACCATTAACGATCATGTAATGTTCCTCTTTACAACCATAAATGCCCTCAAGAATGCTGGAGTAGAGAGTGTTACGTTAGTGTTGCCTACCTATCCGTATGCGCGCCAACATAAGAAGAGTGGTCGTGAGGCTTTGACGGCAGCTCTATTTGGACGTATGTGTGAAAATATGGGCGTTGAGCGAATTATTACATTAGATATTCACTCACGAGAGATTGAAAATTGTTTTAATCAGACACACTTAGAAAATCTCCATGCCAGTTATCAAGCGCTGATTAAGCTTCATAAAGTTATTGACTTTAGTGATCCTGATTTAGTCGTAGTGAGTCCCGATACGGGGGCAGTGCAGCGTAATAAGTTTTATGCTGAAGCTCTGCATAGGCCTTTAGCTATTTTATATAAAGAACGTGATTATTCTATAGTGAGTAAAGACGCTAGAAATACAAATATTCGTAGTATTAGTCTCTTAGGTGATGTAAAAGGTAAAACTGTACTTATGGCTGACGACATGATTGGAACCGGCGGTACATTACTTATTGCAATGCGTGAGCTAAAGAACTTAGGGGCTAAGAACATTATTTGTTTGGTTAGTTTACCTTTCTTTAATGGGAATGCACGGGATGAATTTGAGAAAGCGTATCAGGAAGGGGTTTTCTATAGAGTTATTGGAACTAATGCAGTGTTCCATGACAAGACCCTCACTGATAAAGAATGGTTCATCCAGGCCGATGTGACGGAGTTGTTTGCTCGTGTTATCAGTCGTTTGCACCACGGTCGTCCTTTAAGCCCGTTATTAGATAATAGGCAGTTCATCCATCGGTTGGTTGATATGAGTCAGGCCAATCCAAAGGCTCCATTGCCGAGAAGCAAGGCAGCCTATAAGGATCGGAAATAGCGGTCTATGGCTCCATACTTCTCGGCTGGTCTCCATGCCCTGAACACACGCAACGTAGTTGCCTGCAACCAACCTAGACAGGAGAGTATACGATGGATATGTCAGATAGAATTTCAAGTTTCCAAGCTTCGCCTATAAGGCGGTTGGTCCCCTATGCAAATGCAGCCAAAAGGCGAGGAATTCATGTTTTTCACCTTAATATTGGGCAACCCGATATAAAAACCCCACCACAAGTGATTGAGGCCATTAGGAATTACTCAAAACAGATAATAGAATACGGTCAAAGTGAAGGTGATCTTGAACTTCGCGAAGCCTTGCCAGAGTATTATAAAAGTTTCGGAGTCGACATCACGAGTGATGATATTATGATTACCACTGGTGGCAGTGAGGCTATCCAATTCGCTTTTATGACGTTGTGTGACCCAGGCGATGAAGTTATTATTCCTGAGCCCTATTATACTAATGTAGGATCATTTGCTCGCGGTGCTAGTGTCGTACTTAAACCGGTCACTTCTCGAATTGAAGATGGGTTTGCGCTACCTGATATTTCTCATTTTGAAGCTATGGTGACCCCAAGAACGAGAGCTATCATGCTGTGTAGTCCTAACAATCCAACTGGACACATTTATACAGATGAAGAATTTAAACAAATCCTCGAATTAGTAAAAAGGCGCGATATTTTCCTCATTGTCGATGAGGTATATCGTGAGTTTTGTTATGAAGGGAAAAGCTTCACCAGTATTTTACAGTATCCAGAATACGCTGATCGAGTTGTGCTCATTGATTCTTTCTCAAAGCGATTTAGTATGTGTGGCGCCCGTATAGGAACTTTGATAAGTCGTAACCATGATGTACTTGATGGAGCTTTGAAATTGGCTCAAGCGCGCCTTTGCCCACCCGATATTGAACAAGTCGCCGCCTTAGCAGCTCTTCAAACCCCACCCGAGTATATAGAATTAGTACGTGCTGAATATGAAAAACGTCGTGATTATATAGTTCAAGAGTTGCAGAACATCCCAGGAGTCTTGTGTAGTGTCCCTAAAGGGGCTTTCTATCTGATAGCGAAATTACCAGTAGAAAATGCTGAAGATTTTTGTACGTTCTTGCTGCGTGATTTTGATCTGAATGGACAGACGGTGATGTTAGCACCTGCTGAGGGGTTCTACGTAACCCCTGGGATGGGTCTAGATGAAGTGCGCATAGCTTATGTCTTAAACACAGTAGATTTAAAACATGCCATGGCTTGTCTTAAAGCTGCTCTAGAGGTCTATAGCAAATAAAATAGACTTTACTTGCTGTGCTATAAATTCAAGAAAATTACCTTCTGACATACGTTGCTTATCAACTCTAGGTGCGGTATGATGTAGGTCAATAAAAATCTAATTGATGCGAGGGTTCTCGTGTCGGAATGTAGGGATAAGAATGGTTAACCGAATATTACGCCGAGGCTTGTTAGTTTTAGGTGACATGGTATTGCTCTATTGCTGTGCATTATTTGCTTCTTTTGTGGTTTCCTCGAATCTCGTCATAATAAAAAGTCATTTAGGTATAGTAATTGCACTTATCTTGTTTCAACTACTGATCTGTGCTTCTTTCCGTTTGTACCGTATCCGCCTCGTTGATAGCTCTTTAGACTTAGCTATACGTGGAGGCAGCGCCTTAGTTTTTTCTGGACTAGTGATATTGGTAATCATGTTGATGGGTACCAAGGATTTTGTTTTCTCTTTCCGCCTTATAAGTGCATATATCTCTTTTTCTATTCTCTTTTTATTAGGGTACCGTCTCATTTATCGTTTAGCTCTCTCGTACCATATACGTGGTTCAGGCGTGGACGGAAATCCCAAAACAATTATTTATGGAGCAGGGGAGATTGGGGTTCAACTTGCTCGTCAGTTCTATAAGCGAAAATTGCCTTTTCACATCATTGGATTTGTAGATGATGATGGTGGAAAACAACACTCACTGGTAGGAGGTATATCTGTTCTAGGAACTCTGAATGACCTCAATAATATTTTACAAACCACACCGGTTGAAGTCGTTATTATTGCTATTACCAACTTGTCCAGCGATAAAATGCGCAAGGCGCTGGACTTGGCTGAGCGCTATGGCGTTGAGGTTAAAATTGTCCCATCTCTTTTTGAAATGGAACAAGGTGAGAAAAGTGTTGCCGATATCCGTTCGATTAATTTCAATGATTTGTTAGGGCGAAGTCCCGTGACTTTCGATCGCACACCTATACAGGAGATGGTATGTGGTAAGCGAGTATTAATAACTGGAGCAGGGGGATCAATAGGAAGTGAGATTTCTCGACAACTATTGGAATATGAACCGTCACAACTGCTTTTAATTGATATCGACGAGACCGAATTGCACGATCTCTCTTTGCGACTCCATTCGTATCA
>CAZGDR010000051.1:0-2814 GCA_964524755.1 uncultured Spirochaetaceae bacterium | reverse complement strand
AATTCCCACCGACAACCCTAAAGTGTTTAAAGCAATTGTTAATGGTACGCTCGAGCCAGAGGCCTTTGAGATATTTATCCAATCTATTAACACGCAGGAACCTGCTCAATTAGTGCAGATACTTCGCACTCTTGTCCCTGAATTTGTCTATCAAGGTCCAGTTCATATGGAAAATCCTACATGAAAGTGTATTGTCTCTACTGCAAAACCGGAGCAGAAGAAAAACTGGTTTATTTACTCAAGAAAAATATGAGGGATTACCTGAATATGGAGTTGGATGCAATTTATCCGACCCGAATTATGAACCAACGGAAAAGGGGTGTATGGAGTAAAGTCGTGCAACCTCTCTTACCAGGGTATATGTTCTTATACCTCCCAGAAGACGTTCCGTTACCACTATTTATCGTTAAGCAAGAGCGTGATGCCTATAAGATCTTACGTTATGCTGATGGAGCTATGGAATTACGAGATTCTGATTTACAATACGCTAACTGGGTTTACAATCATGGGGGAATATTAAAACCCAGCACGGTAGTATACAAAGAGGGTAATTTAGTTAAGGTTTTAGATGGGCCCCTAAAAGATATGGCAGGAAGGATTGTGAAACTGGATCGTCACCACAAACGGGTAATTGTAGGATTTATGTTTGCTGGCCAAGAACGACGAGTAAACTTGAGTGTAAATGTGATCGACTTATTACCGGGTGAAAAGGTTCCCAAAGGATGAGGTTAATTCATACTTCTGATTGGCATATCGGGCGGACCCTCTACGATAAGCGTCGCCACGAGGAACACGCTGCCTTTCTCGACTGGTTGCACGTCACGATTGGTAAACAACGTATTGATACCTTGCTTATTTGCGGCGATATTTTTGACACTATAGCCCCTGGCAATCGTAGTTTAGAGCTCTATTACTCATTTTTACGGCGCGTGGCAGATAGTGGATGCCGTCATGTAGTGGTAACCGGTGGTAATCATGATTCTCCCTCGTTATTAGAGGCACCTCGAAAGGTTCTCAGTGCGTTAGGGGTGCATGTTATTGGCGGCGCTACAAAACAGATTGAAGATGAAGTTATTGTCTTAAAGGATGCTAAAGGAGAGCCTGAAGCAGTGGTGTGTGCCGTCCCCTTTTTACGGGATCGAGATGTTCGCGAAGTGGTAGGGCAAGAGACGATGGAGGACAAGACTTCACGTCTACTGGCGGGTATCAGAGGGCATTACCAGCGTGTGACCGACCATGCAGAAACCCTGCGTTCCAAGTTAGGTTCTCCTATTCCGCTCATTGTTATGGGGCACCTCTTTGCCAGTGGGGGCAAAGTTGCTCAAGGAGATGGAGTACGCGATCTGTATGTGGGAAATATTGCCCATGTTGACCCTTCAATGTTTACTTCTTCTGCCGATTATGTGGCTTTGGGCCATTTACATGTCCCTCAAAAAGTTGGTTCTTCGGAAATAGTTCGTTACAGTGGTTCTCCGATTGCAATGGGGTTTGGTGAAGCTGCCCAGCAAAAAGAGGTAATTCTTGTCGATTTTAAAAGTGATTACCTCCTCCCTCTGATTCAACCGATTGCGGTGCCCTCATTTCAGGCATTGCAATCAATTTCTGGTTCTATTGAAGAAATTGAGGAAGCCGTTCTAGAATTGGTAGAGAAAGGGAGCTCTGTGTGGGTGGAAATAGAGTACCAAGGAACTCTTTCTTCCACTGCTCTGCGCCAACAACTGGGGGCATTGGTCGACAAAACTCCAGTTGAAATACTTCGATTAAGAAATACTCTCCTCTTGGACCAAGTCCTCCAACCAACTGAAGGGCAGCAAACCTTGGACGATCTAGATGAGAAGGAAGTGTTTCAACGCTGTTTGGAACAGGCTAAAGTCGAAGATGTGGAAAGAATTCAATTAAATCAACTTTATGAAGAGGTCCTATTCTCCCTATTTGAGGAGGCCCCTCAATGAAAATACTCACGGTCCGTTTCTCTAATCTCAACTCCCTTTATGGAGAATGGCTCATAGATTTTACCCATGAGCAGTTCCTCAATGATGGAATATTTGCCATTACAGGACCTACCGGGGCTGGTAAATCGACCATTTTAGATGCAATTTGTTTAGCACTGTATGGGAGAACTCCCCGCCTTGAATCAATTGGATTGAAATCGAATGAAATCATGAGTCGCCAGCGAGCATCCTGTTTTGCGGAAGTAACTTTTGAAACTAAGCATGGATCATTTCGCTGTTTCTGGGAACAGCACCGAGCTCATCAGCGAGTTGATGGAAATCTTGTGGATGCCCACCATGAACTATCTGAAGCTGATACTGGCAAGGTCCTCACTACTAAAAAAAGAGAAGTGGCCCAAGCTGTTGAACACTACACATCCATGGATTTTGATCGGTTTACCCGGTCTATGTTGTTAGCTCAAGGCGAATTTGCCGCTTTTTTGAAGGCCGACGCTAATCAGCGTTCTCCTATCTTAGAGCAAATTACTGGTACAGAAATTTATTCACAAATCTCAAGACGAGTGAGTGAAAAATATGGAGAACAAAGAAATCTTTTAGGGCAGTATGAAGAGGAATCAGCCCTCATCCAACCCTTAACACCTCAGCAGCATCAACAAAAAGAAGCTCAAGAAGAGCTCTATCGCCTCTGGGCTGAGGGAGCAGCACGGCGCTCTCGAGCTTTCTTTGAGACGCTCACCAATTACCGTGCTATTGAAGCTCAGAGAGGACTTTTAAGGACGCTACAAATTGACCAACAGAAGCTTGATCAAGAAGGTGAGATCTTGCTTCCCAATCAAAAGCGACTCGCTCACGCCCAGCGGGC
>CAZGDR010000050.1:0-11794 GCA_964524755.1 uncultured Spirochaetaceae bacterium | reverse complement strand
CATCATTCGTATGGGCAATGTACAAATCGAATTCGGTATACCGATCATTGGATTTTACTAGCATTTCTTTGGTAGGAGCCTTGCGTTCATATACAACTGGAGCTGGCTTAGCTACTTCAACCACAGGTTTTACCATAGGTTTGGTAACTTTCGCATATTCAGCTTTCACATAATTGATATACGACTTAACTTCAGCATCTTCAGGGACATAATCAATTCCGGCCCATTGTGCCAAAGCGGACTGTGCAGGCATATTTACATCTGTCGCATTAATCCTAATTGGGCTGACACTGACGGCTTTGTTATTCTTCACATGAACTTCAACTACGCCAACACTCGACAATTTCTCGCCGGCACTCACAATAGTTGTACCACCAACCCTCTTTCCGCCGGCTGGAGTCATTGCTCCCTTTCCGTCGATAATCAGGTCGATACCTTTCACGTTCTGAGCAATTACTTCACTCGTAATGCCGTTTACATTACCAATACTTCCCAGGACCACGACAAAGTCGGCTACCTGACGAATCTGGTCAACTGCATACTGAGCACTGTTAACTACTTCATCACTAAGGAACGAGAGCCCTTGAGTAATCGCCGGGGGGGCAGTTACACCAGCAACTGCTACTACAAAACCATTGTAATAATAGAGCTGATAGGGTTGGAAAACCCACTCGCCGCGTGCATTCAATACGTTCGCACTCAACACCTTCAGGGCAGAATTAGCTTCTGCAAGTCTGGCAGCTTGTACGAGGTAATCTTTACCATAGGCGAAATCTGCGGGGCCTGGGGCTACTGCATCATAACCAAGCATATCGAGTAACACCCCTGCGGGTTCACCCATAAATTTCTCAACTAATGCAGAACCACTGGCGACGTTACCTGCATCAAGTAGTAAGGTTTTGTCAGTCAAAGCACGACCAAACTTTACTCCAGTAGCAAGCTTCGCATACCCAATACCATCTTCGAGACCTCCCAATACATCATTCGTATGGGCAATGTACAAATCGAATTCGGTATACCGATCATTGGATTTCACCACCATTTCTTCTGTGGGAGGTTTTCTTTCAGCAACTGCTGGGGTTACAACCTCTTCCACTGGTGGGGTTACCACAGGTTTCTCAACTGCAACTTCGGGCACAACCTCAACGGGTGGTGTTTCCGGAACAACAGGTTCGACAACTGGCGTTATCGGTTCAAATGCTTCGACCTTCGGGGTTGTTCTACAACCGATAAACGCGAAGGCAAGCAGTGCAACCAACAACGTCGTGATAAGACTTCTTGAAAGACGTTTCACGTGTTTCCTCCTCATGGACATTCTTTTGAGTCATTATACATCATTACTATAACACACTGTACAAATTCTGGATACATAAAAAATGTAAATATCCAACTACTTGTACCCAAATACCAACCTTAAACCATCTATAACACGGTAAAAATGAATCCTTTCAAATATTCCGACTCGGGAAAAGAGAGCCGAATCGGATGATCTGAAGGATGACCAAGGGTCTCTAGTATCTGCACCTCCCTTTGTGCATCCTTTGCTGCCCAGGCGATTGCAGTTTGCAATTGCTCTCTCGTAACACCGCCTGAACAAGAAAACGTAAAAATTATACCATCTTTTCTAACTTTCTCAATAGCTAATCGGTTTAAATCTTTATACGCACGTAAAGCACCTGGGACTTGTTTTTTGGTCTGGGCTAGTTTAGGCGGATCTAAGACAATCAGATCAAATGTATTGGGCGCCATCTCACGCAAATATTGAAATACGTCGGCCTTAATAATCTGTAAACGTTTCTTAGAATCTTTTGGAAGGGTATCTTGGGCAATATTTTCACGCAATTGGGAAGCGAGCCGCTCAAGAGAAGGTGCAGAGCTATCTACAGATACCACCGATTTAGCACCATATTTTAAAGCATTGAATGAAAATCCTCCAGTGTAACAAAAAGCATCCAACACCTCTTTACCTTTTGAAAATTTTTCTAATCGAGCTCGGTTATCACGTTGATCACAATAGAAGCCACTTTTTTGACCAGCGCCTAAAGCCACACTATATATAATCTCGTTTTCTTTAAAGACGACCTCTGATTTTCCTGGTACTTCGGAACTCAACTGTCCTTGAACATACCATTCAGCCACCTCTTTCAGCTGTTCTACCCCACAAAAGGCACTATCAGTAGAGACTACAATAACAGAGGGATTCAATAATTGTTGAAGCACTTGTACGACGACACGTCGATACGTCCAAGCTACTCGTGCTGAAATCAAACACATAACCGAACTGCCAAAAATATCAATGGCAATTCCTGGGAGAAAGTCAGCTTCACCATGTACAAGACGGAAAACATTGGTTTTATCCAAATTTCTGAAAAATGGTGCCCGACGTTGCACTGCCGCTGTTAGGGTAGAAGCCCACCAATTTTGGTCAGGGATTATAGCAACATCCCAACTAAGAAGCCGAATGGGAATATGACTCAAGGCATCGCTCCACCCATACGCAATAAAATTTCCTGAGGAATCTTCAACCCGTACTATAGAAGCTTGTTCAGACAAATTGGGTTTAGAGTCAGGCTTAATAGCACCACTAAACACCCAAGGATGGTGGCGTACTAATTGCTTCTCCTTCCCCTCACGAATCTGAACTTTTGGTATTGATGTTGCAGGCATTCTTACCCCTTAAATAATCTATAAATGAAAAAACCTGTGCTTTTTACCAGCACAGGTTCCTCTATATATAACAAACTTTACATAAGATCTTTTGGTTTACGCGCTGTATTGCCACTCTTTTCGCAATAGGCAATATGTCGGAGTTTACCGTTTTCAAAAACAGATTTCATTTTGATAACACCACCCCAGCGACTTGTTAGACTCTTATCACCGACACCAACGCGTCGTGAGTTCTTTGAAACACCAGCTGCCATATTTACATCCTCCCATCAATTTATTTTTTGATATACTGTGTGACTATACCAAATCATTACAGGTTCGTCAAAGGTTCATCCCCTTTTAGAATTAAAATTATTGTTATTTTTTAATCATTAGCATACATTAGGATTATGGACAAGCTAAAACAGACATTATATAAAGGACTCAAGGAAGTCGCGCTCCTCCCAACTCACCTCTATCGTGCCATTATTTCGCCTTGGCTCCCACGATCCTGTATCTATACACCCTCTTGCTCAACATACATGGTCACAGCAGTACGCCAACATGGGGTTCTAAAAGGATCCCTGTTAGGATTTGCCCGTATTGGCCGCTGCCATCACACACTTTTCTTTGGTGGACCCGACTCTGTACCAGAACAATTCTCTTGGAAAGCCGTAAAAACACCCTATACTATTTTCCGTAGACATCGAAACAAGAAATCAAAATAAATCTGTAGTTATTAATGGTGTTCACCAGCAATATCTTTTACAAACGTAATGAGAACTCTAAGAGCATTCTCATTATAACCACCTTCGGGTATTACAATATCAGCGAACTCTTTAGTTGGCTCAATGAAATTAAAATGACCGGGCCTAACGACCTCAAGATATTGTCGTACTACCGATTCAACCGTTCGCCCCCTTTCACTCGTATCTCGTTGCAAGCGACGTATAAATCTAATATCATCCGGAGTATCTACATATAACTTTAAATCCAACAGATCTCGAATTCGTTTATCATGTAAAATCATCAGCCCCTCAATAATCACTAACGATCGAGGCTCTACTCGTAAAGATTCATCACGGCGACGATGATGGACAAAATCATATTGGGGCATATCAATTGCGTGCCCTGCTTTTAAACTACATAGATGTTCATATAACAGTGGAGTATCAAACGCTTCTGGGTGGTCGAAGTTATAGGCGGTGATGTTTTCGTTACTAATATATTCTGCAGAATTATAATAGTTATCCTGCGGGATAAAAACGAAATCATTCACTACTTCGCTTATCTTACGAACGATTGTCGATTTCCCAGATCCAGAACCACCCGTTATCCCAATGATGCGCACATCCATAAGTTCCCCCTATCTATCCTGTACCCATAATAACGGGCCAAGGAAAAGACAACAAGTGCAGATTACTCATGCTGGAGTAGCTTTCGTACTCCCCAAGCCATCATTGATACATCTTGCACAACATACCAAGTTCGTCCATATACCTCTTCTGGTAACAGATCGTCTGGTTCTGACGAAGCTTCGAATATATCATGATAAGGAATTGATGGTTTGTAACTATACAGAATATAATGCAACGCAGGAGCACCATGAGGAGCATACCACACTTCCCAAAAAGAGTTTTCCAACTCAGAAACATCGGGAATGGCATGAACTATAGTATATGTTTCTTGACGCGTAACCTCCCATCTATGCCAATCATATCTAGCAAGAGATTTTTTGTCGGGGAACACGGTCCGCATCGAAAGGCCAATCTCACCAAATGAAAGTGCAAGAGAATAGTCTTTGGTACTACTCACAAGAGAGCCTCCTCAATAACATTTTCAACTGCCTAACACCCAAAATTGTAGCATGGAAACAGTGAGTTGTGAAAATAATATTTGGGGCTTTGCACTCAACTAGTACGCTGCCAGCGTTTCGCCCGATTCTTCATCTTACTCAACCGTGCATCTAAATTACGGATATCAACGACAACATCAGCAATTTTCTTTTTATAAGTCTCGGTTTCTTGCAACAATAGCGAAGAGCTAGGCGTATCATTTAACTGTTTACTTACATCAAAAAGGGACTGTTTAAGGGCCTCATGTGAATTGCGCATCTTTACCAACTCTTTTTCTAAGCGGAGGATTTCTCCCTCCATCTTAGTGAGTGCCCGTTTACGAATATCACGCAAAGTCATCTAATCATCCTCCATATTCAACCTTTAGTGTATCACACAATCCTCAGTTCTGATCAAAATTCATACCCCTTCAAACCTTTGGAAGATACGTAATAGTAACAACACTCTCCCTAATAACTTGAGAAAGATCTTGCAAGTATAGCTCAGGATGACTGCTAAAGACTTGCGCTGCAATAGTCCCTAAGGAGGTAGCTTCCGCTGGCCCAGCAATGATAATTTTACCCGAAAAATTTGCCAAAAGTTGACATAAGAGCTCGTTGCGCGAACCGCCCCCCACTATATGGATTTCAGGAAAACTTTTCCCCAGTACCTGTTCTAACGATTCTACGACCATACAATACCCTCGTGCGAGAGAGATGTATGCTGAAGCTACTACCTCACCTAGATTGGAAAGACCCGTTAAATCTTCCACCGCCTTCTGCATCGAAAGGGGATTGTAAAGACTCGCATCGGTACAGTCAAATACCGGCAACTGTGGATCATCGACATACTTTGCTGCCAAAGAGACTAATTCCTCCCAACTAAGCTCTGTAGTAGATTGCAATTCGATTTCATCTTTTATACTTTGCAAGATATGCATACCCGCATAGTTACGCAGTAAATTAATCTTGTCATTGAAGCCACCTTCATTTGACAGGCCCGCCTGAGACACCGCATCATTAATAATCGGTTCATCAATTACACTGCCAATCAAAGACCACGTGCCACAACTAATAAAAATAAATGAATCCGTGGCTGCAGGTACTGCAATAACAGCTGCCGACGTATCATGGGCAGGAATTGAATATGCAGGTAATTGAACCATCTCAAGCTTACTAGCCAACTCTGGTCGCAAATGGCCTCGAATCGTTCCATGTTCAATAATAGGGGGAAACCAAGCTGGGGAAATGCCCATCCGGGAAAACACCTGCGGGGCATAAGAGCGACTCTTCATAGACACCAATCCGGTTGTACTAACAATCGATATCTCTGTGTTTATTTCACCAGTCAGGAAGTAATTGAGTAAATCAGGAATAAGTAACAATTGACTAGCCGTCTCGGCATACTCAGGTAGCTCCTGCTGTATCCCAAGAATCTGATACAGCGTGTTCATCGGAAAATTTTGAATTCCAGTCGCTATGAAATTCTGTTCTAACTCTTGTTGCGTAAGCGAATCCATTCCTAGTTTTCCAAAGATATTCCGATAACAAAGGGGATTGTTGAGCATCACTTTCGACGGACCCATCAAAGCAAAATCAATCCCCCAAGTAGAAATCCCAAACCCTGTTATATCTTTATAAGCTAACCAAGAGAGTCGCAACCCTTCAATGATTTGGGCATAAATATCGAGTATGTTCCAGTAATCATAATGGCCAACCCGAATTGGTCCATTGAAAGCTGCATGCATCTCTTCTAAGACGATTCGACGGCCATCAAACGATCCAACCGTCGCTCTAACAGAAGAATTTCCACAATCAAAGGCAATATAGCGCTCCATACAATCCCTTGCTAACAGAGGTTCTCACGAACAAAAGTAGCTGCATCAGCCGCTAAAGTATCTAAGTCTGGCTCCTCTATCAAATCTCGCCACACACCAATATCGCGACCAACCTGCCCCCCTTGCATGACAAAAGGTTCCATAACTAACGGTCCCTCAAATTTGATGTCATCTAAAGCCTGCTTAATCTCACCCCATGGCATCCGTCCTGTACCAGGTAATTTACGATTCGTCTCCCCTAGATGTAGAGCCGCTAAATACGGACCGACCCGTCTGATTGCATCGCCAAAAGAATCTTCTTCAATATTCATATGGAACGTATCGAGTAGGACGCGGCAGGCAGGATGATTGACAGCCTGCATGTACAAGAGAGCTTCGTGACTGTCATTGATAAGAAATTGTTCAAAACGGTTTAAGACTTCCACATTGAGTAAAACATTACGTTCACCGGCGTACGGGGCCAATTCACGCATACTTTTTACACTCTGGTCCCAAATGGGCTGTTTAGAATCGAGTTCTTTAGGCATAGTAGCTGGCCAATAGCTGTAGGTAGTACCGCCAATCATTCCACCTCCCATATTAGCCACAGAATCAATCACTCGCCGCATAAAATCGAGCCCTTTTTGACGCACCGTTTCATCCACTGAAGAGACATCATAGGTTTTTTGCAGACCAATCCCATACGAAAGTGTTAACCCTTCGTCATCAGCCATTTTTTTTAATTCGTGTTGCTCTTTAGCACCCATCTCTACGAGAGTGCCTGCATTCAGCTCCAATTGATCAAAACCTAATGGACCCACCTTTTTAATGTATGGAATAAAGTCCACATCCCATTCGTGTGTCCAAAATGCATAATAAATACCAATTTTCCGCATAATCCCTCCTCTTTACGTACCTAACATAGCATGAACAACTGCTCTAGTCGTTTCCAAAGTCATAGCATGAGTTGCCACTGCCCCAATGAGCGCAATTCCAAAACCGGCTCCGTCATCAATCTGTGCAATACGAACAGGCATTTGAAACTGACGAGTAAGTGAGTTTGTAAATAAGATGTTCTTTCTCACAGAACTACCGGTAGCAACAATTGACTCCACTTTCTTAAACACCGCTGCAGAATCGATACTAAAATCATGTAACTCTTTGATTATACCATCGACTGTGCCAAGAACAAGATTACCAAGATTAAAGTTATCCAAACCAATGTTCTGGATACTTCCCCGTATAGAGGGGTCCTTGCGCGACCCGCTAAACCTTGCGTCTACCACGAGTGGATTATCTTCATTTCCCGTCGCAGAAACGTTTTTCATAAAGGAGAAAACCTGCTCATCATCAATCTCTATCCCCGCTGCTTCACACACCGAGAGGAGAAATTTCTCCAATGTTTCATATGCTTTCCCAGCCGTCAGAGTTGCCCCTACATGCAAATATCCCTGTTCCAAAAATGGCCGAAGTTCCATCGAGGGGGGACACTCACTGGAGGTACTGAACAAAGAAATTTGTCCACTGGTACCTATACTAATTAAAGCCGACTGTTGCCAAGCGGAAACCATCCCAAAAACTCCTGCTTGATTATCTCCTACTGGGAAAGTGACAGGAACTCCCTCAGGAGTATAACCAGCAATTGAAAACGGCAAAGAAGCCTCCAGAAACTGCCCATTTTTGCTCCCCAACACTTCATTGAGAACTACTTGATCAAATTGCTGAGTAACGGGATCAAAAGCACCATAGGTACCTAAACAACTTGGATCCGAGCGGGTGATAGGCGATCCTATCAAACGGCTCGTAATATATTCAAGAATCCCGCAAAAACCGACAGCCTCTGGGGGAACTTTCCCCAGACGCCGATTTGCATAGTGGGCTAGCAATCCATATCCAGAAGGTAAAAGCTCTCCAGTTTTCTCATAGAGAAGTTGCTGCGAAGTAATACCATCTACTGCTTGCATCGCTCTTTGATCAAGCCAAGTATAGAGTGGTGAAACTCCCTTTCCGTCTTTATTATAATATAAAATACCATGCACCTGCCCAGTAACCGAGATGGAAGCAATGGGTTGCTTTATCGATTTCAGTAACGTCCGAACCGATTGTTCTATTGCATGAGGGTCTTGGGCATAGGCGTACGCCTCATCGGTGAAGAGGCGTCGATTAGGCATTGAAAGACAAGAAGGAATCTCTTTTTGGTGTAGCTCATAGGCAACTAAGGTGATGTTAGTAGTTCCTACATCGATGCCCACATGTACTGAGTTCACACTGCACCTCCAAATTTTGTAGAGCAACGTACTATTAAAACTCCAGGAAATCGGACAGCTCGAGTTGGTCTTGAAGGTTGTGTAATTCTACTTATCATCAATTGGACAGCTTCGCGACTGATAAGTTCAATCGGCTGGAGGATACTAGTTAAGGGGGTGCGAATTTGGGATAGGTAACTTAAGTTATCAAATCCTGCCACGACCATATCTTGGGGAACCTGTACACCCAATGTATGTAGGCTATGCAACAGTGTAACTGCTGTGCCATCATTGGAACAGACGATCCCCTGGGCCCCCATGGCTAGGATGTTTTTTACGAAAGAGATATCATGAGGGCTTCCTTCGTGGATGCGCTCACTTTGAATGGATATACCTGCATCATAGAGAGCTTCTCTGTATCCTATTTGCCGTAACTTGATTGTACGCGCTGAGGCAGGAGGTGAAAGGAAGTGAATATTACGAACATTTTGATCAATCATATGCTTAGTAACAATATAACTGGCATTCATATGGTCCAAGCTCACCAAGTCATGAGCTGTTCTTTCAGGAAAATCGACAATGTCAGAATCAATTAATACCAGCGGAATTTGGGCCGCGGCAAAGGTTTCTAGCACATAGGTATTCACCTCATCGCGCAAACTAGTATATTCGATTGGACAGAAAAATACTCCTTCAACCTTTAATTCAATATATTTTGCACATATCTGAATAACATCTTCAAATAATGTAACGGAACTAGGAATAACGGTCCCTCCCCAAACTAAAGAACAATTTTCTTGGGCTAATATTCTTGTGACTTCTCCACAAATTGAGTCAAACACATAATTATCACCTAAACTAGGAAATATAATTCCAAATAATGAAGATTGCTCCCTCTTTACATTCTTTTTCTGGGACAATTTTTGCCCACTTGAAGTAATAAAGGAGCCTGCCCCCTGTCGTCGAGTAATTATCTTTTGCATCTCAAGAGTTTTAAGAGCTTTCCGTAAAGTAGGTCGTGAACATCCATAATAGGCAGATAATACTTTTTCGGACGGTAATTTTAAATCCTGGTTAAATTCACCAGAACAAATACGATTTTTCAAATCTACAAAGATAGCATCACTTTTCAACACCGCCACACTCACACTCTCCTTTATAATCAAAGGTTAGCTTATAACTTAAATATTTCTTTTCTTAAAGAGGAGGGAACCTATTCGAGGCAATAAATCGCGACCAAACAAGAGGATTATAATAATCGCTCCCCACATTGCCGTGATCATAAATGGATCTAAACGTAATAAGTTCAACCCACTAGAAATGAGTTGCAAGATAACTGCAGCCAAAATCATACCAGAAAGACGCCCAAACCCACCATTAGGATCAACACCACCAAGAAAGCTAGCCAACACAGCTACCAACAAATATGATTCGGCATAATTTGCTTTTACCGAGTTCAACTGCCCAATCATAATAAGACTGGTAATAGAGGCAAACCATGCAGAGAGAATATATTCCCAAATAATTACTTTCGTCGTATTTACATTCGAATACCGCGCTGCAACACGATTGGCTCCAGTCATATAAAGGCGGACACCAAATGCTGATTTATTGAGTATAAAGTGAGTTACAATCACTACCAGTATGAAAAGAATAATTGGTACAGGGATTCCAAAGACACTCCCATTCCCAATAAAAATCAATGAATCGGGAAATCCTGAAATAGTATAACCTTTAGTTAAGACCAAGCTGATACCCTGCAATAACGTCATAGAACCAAGCGTTGTTAGGATTGCTGGGATATTTAATTTAGCAATGAGTAATCCATTGAAAAAGCCAATGAATGTACTTACAGCAAACCCAACCAAAATGGCTAACACAACCTGTCCACCACTGGCTTCAGCCATCGTCCCGCCAGTTATTGCATCCAAGGTTAGGAAAATGACCACCCCATTCAAATTTGCATTAGCAATGATTGAGAGATTTATTCCTCCGGAAAGTTCGCTAATCATCATGCCAATAGCCAACAGTCCAATGATAGGGAGCTGGTACGACATTGAACGAAGGTTTCTAATCATCACAAACTTGGTCCCATTGAGCAACCAGAGGAGCAGAAACACTACCACCAAAGTAACTACAAGGGAAAACTGTTCACTATTACGAGCCCGTTGCAGTAGATGGGGGATACTAGTTGTTGTTTTAGTCTTTTTCATTTTTACCACCCCTAAGCGTTTTCAACACGCACACGAATCTTTTGTTTTTGTTGTTGCAATTCTTGAACCGCATTTAACAACACGCTGACCAATATGATACTTCCCGTGAAAACATTGTACCAATAACTGGAAATTTGTAACAAAGTGAGACTGTTACTTAAAATAGCAAATAGTAACACCCCTAAGAAGGTTCCCAAAACGGAACCTTTTCCACCAGTGATGCTGGCTCCTCCTAAAATGACTGCAGCTATTACCTGTAATTCTTGCCCAACGATTGAATTGGGAATTACAGTTTGTACGATAGAAACATGTACAATACCACCAATTCCTGCAATAGCACCCATCGTACCATAGACGAACATCGTGGTTCTGCGCCCGTTTACTCCAATCCGTTGTGCTGCTACCGGGTTTCCTCCCATCATGTAAATACTACGCCCTAATACAGTGAATTTTAATAAAAGGGCAATAATGATAGAGAGGACTAGCCAAATAACAGTAGTCATACTTATACCTGATACCGCACCATTAGCAGCATACTGTTTGAAAAGCATGGTATTCGAAATTTTCCAGAAATATTCAGGGATAATATAGAGAAGTTGCCCTTCTGTTATCACATACATCAAGCCATAGAAAAGATTCTGTGTTGCAATTGTGATGATAATTGCCGGCATCTTATAACGGTGTATCAAGTATCCATTGAGGAATCCAAGTAGAGCCCCCATAACTATGGCTAATACAAAGGATAAAAATATATTTCCTTGTATATTATTTAAGAAAAGATAGACTACCGCATATTGGACCACTTGTGCTATTGCAGTGAAAGAGACATCCACACCCCCACTAATTACTACTAACAGTACACCGAGGGAGAAAATGCCTAATACCGTAAAAGATTTCAAAAGGTTTACTATATTCGTATAGGTTAGAAAACTCGGGGCGAGCAAAGAATTTACTACCAGAAGTATTACAATGGTAATTCCCAATAAAAACTCACGGCTTCTCAAAAGGTTCGATCGTGCCTTCATTTGCATACTCCTA
>CAZGDR010000049.1:0-12187 GCA_964524755.1 uncultured Spirochaetaceae bacterium | reverse complement strand
CCAACCGAGACAGTTAAGTCGTATGTGTCTTTTTCTTGCCAATCGCTGTCAATGATTGGGAATTTTGGTCCACCATATGTGGCATTTATGATTAGAGCTACATCTGGTTTACCATAAAAGGATCCTTTTGCAATCTTCTCAGCTTCGGCTGTGATTTCCTCAAAGGTTGAAACAGCCATAAGTGCAGGTTGGTCTACCGCTAAAGCTTTTCCCACTAAATCAGTCACAGAAGCCTTGAGAAATGATGTGAGAGCCTCTTCATCGTAGAGCTGGTACATATCGTCAGCACCAAAATCTTTCCTGCCACTTAACCGCTGTAATTCGAGCACTTGGGTCGCTATGGCATGTTCAATCTCTAACCTGGCCATGGTTACCTGCTGTACCTGCAGACGTGTTTCAGCCACCTCTAGAGCTAACGAGAGCCCCGATTGAGAAGCTTGTGATGCAAGGGTGACTAATTCTTGTGCTAGAGCCTCCTGTTGCTGGAGGAGAGAGAGTATATTCTTTAAATGGGTGATCGTTACCACTCTCGTCTCAATCTCAGATGAAAGGGTGGTCGTGTGATTCTGTAATTCATAGCGCTTAGCTTGTAGCGCTGCCTGAGAGAGTTTGAGGGCATGACTACGCTTGCCCCAAGTGAATATAGGTTGAGTAAAGGTTAACCCTACACTGTAAGCAGTTTGACCCATCCCTTCGTAGATGGTCCTCTCTGGATTTGTGAAAGGAGGAAATGGTGGTGAAAATAGTTCATCTAAATTTATTGTAATCGGACCAATGGGAGGCTCTTTCATCCAACTTGCGCTGAAGTCGAGTTCAAGGTTGGGCCAGAAAGTAGCTTTGGCGTCTTTGACATCCAGTTGAGATTGGTAGATTTCTTCTTGTAACAAGAGAATCTCTGTGTTGGTACGTACACTTATTTTTAGATCCTCTGCGCTTAGCGGGGCGCTATAAAGAGGTGCCATACAAATCAATAACCAAAGCCCAATCCAATAATTAATTTTACCAAGTTGTATGGTGTGTTTCATGTTTGTAGCTCTCTATGGTGGCGGATTATAATTCTGCTCTCGGTTATATAATAGAGGAGGGGAATAATAAATAATGTTATGAGGGTAGAGCTTAACAGACCTCCGGCAATTGCTTGTCCTAATGGGGCATAGATAGCTGAGCCTTCACCTGAGGTTAGTGCCATAGGAATAACTCCAAGCATGGTGGTCAGTGTGGTCATTAAGATAGGTCGCACACGACTAGCTCCGCCTTCACAAATAGCGGTACACAATTGTTTCATAGCTGTATCTATAGTAGTAGCTTCTGCTTGTCCTTCTCGTAAACTATTTATCGAGTCGACGAGAATAATCCCATTATTAACCACCATGCCACCTAACGCAATAATTGCCATAACGCTAATCAGGGAAAGTGACGAACCAAAGATTAATAGACCCAAAACAACACCAATGAGGCAAAAGGGGATTGAAGCCATAATAATCAAGGGCTGGCGAAAGCGTTCGAACTGAATAACCATCACGGTATATACTAAGAAGATAGCCACAAGGAGAGCTGTGATCATAGGGGTAAGAGAATCCCCAATAAGTTCTACTAAGCCGCCGGAGGCTGACTCAACGCCAGGAGGGAGGGGATTCTTTTCAAGATACTCTTGCACTCGCTTTGAGACTGTAGAGGTATCTTCACTCACGAGAATTGCAGAAACAGAAACTGTTTTTTGGCGATCACTATGGGTAATAGGTGAAATAGCTCGATCAGTGCGTAACGTCGCTAAAGAGGCAAAAGAGATCAGGGCTCCTGAAGCTGAAGGGACCTGCGCTGAAAGTAGTGTATTAGAATCAATGGGGAGATCTGCTAGATCGGAATCGAGTCGAATAGTGTAGCGTGAGCCGGAGTCGGTGACCAAAGTGCCACTATCGATGCCTTGAAACAAGATAGATGCGGTAAGACCTGCTTCGGAGCTCTGGACGCCTACTTGAGACATTAATTCATGCGACATCTCCATGACTAATGTATTACTATCGTAGGAGGTATCTATAGATGCCGCTAGCACTTCAGGGTCGGAAGCTAAGAACTCTTGAATCCTTGCAGCACTTTCATGTAGTAACTCTAAGTTATCACCCTTCAATTTAAGGCCATAGCCTCCACCACTGGCTACAAAGCCTACTAAAGCATCAAAGCCACCATTGGCAGTGATGACTTGTGTATCGGCGAGTGACTCTGAAAGCAAGTGCTGCACTTGTGGAATAATGTCATGCACCGTCCGTTTTCTCTCTTTGCTTGGTACCAACACTACGTTTATGGTCGCTACATTGGGAGCAGGAAATCCATACCCAGAACTTTGCCCTGAAAAGACGACGATTGATTCAATCTCAGGGACAGCTTCAGAAACTAATTGTTGAGCATATGTAGCGTTTTCACGGGTCGTTTGGATTGAATAACCTTGTGGGAATTCAAGGTCAATTGTGAAGTCTCCATTATCGGTGGAAGGGATGAAGGTTACTCCTAATAAATTAGCCATGAGAATTACAATAGCTAAGGCTAAGATTGAGATAAGAATAATAAATTTCCGATTGGTGATACTCCAATTAAGAGCTTGATAATAGCGGCGTTCCAATCCGCTAATCATGCGATTAAAACCAGATGGTTTTTTACGTACTTTAGGTTTGCGCAATACAAATTGCAATATAAAAGGGACTACGACTAAAGCTACCAAGAGAGAGGCGGTGAGGGAGAGAATAAGGGTGAGTGCCACATCACGCAGAATTGACCCAATAATTCCTGATAGTAACGTCAATGGAATAAAGACCGCTACCGTGGTAGTGGTAGAGGCTAAGATGGGAGTCCCGACCTGATCTGCACCTAACTTGATAGAATCAGTAGCAGATAACTCTCCCTTCTGATGAATACGCATGATCTGTTCCAACATCACAATTGAACCATCCACAACCATTCCCAGAGCGACGACCATTCCTGATAAACTCATGAGGTTGATGGTTACTCCGGCGAGGTGCATACCAATGAACGTAAAGAGGATACTTAAGGGGATGGAGAGCCCGATAGTGAGAGTGGCTCTAGAATCACTGAGGAACAGGAACATCACGAAGATGGCCATGAGCATCCCTACTAAACCCGAGCGGGCAACTGTAGCCAGAGAAGTTCTGACGTTACGACTATCATCGCTCAGAATATTGAATGTTATAGCATCGTGTGTTTCTTGGGATGTTTGACTGAGGACTTGTTTAATCTCTTTCACAATATCGAGCGTATTGCCATCAGATCGTTTTGTGATGTTTACGACTAACCGTGGCTCACCATTGGCATCGACCATCACCTCTTGTTCTGGATAGGCCACGGTAATAGTAGCTACATCACTGAGGCGAACAATTGTTCCTTCACTGGAGGCCCCGATGGGGAGGCTTTCTAATTCTTGTGCACTGGTGAGACCTCCATCATAGCGGAAATTTACGGTATTTCCATGCCATTGTGCTGATCCTATAGGGATGCGTAGGTTAGCATGCTGCAGAGCTTGATACACTTGGAGCACAGGGATGTTGCGGGCTAATAGATCCTTGGTACGCAACATAACTTGCACTTCAAGTTCATTGTTACCTTGAACTTGAACCTCGGCCACACCAGGAATCCGAGTAAGCCGGGGGACCAGCGTATCTTTGACATAGGTGCTTAGGTGCCCTATATCATTGCCCCCCGCAACGCTAAACATGTAAATAGGGAGCATGGTAGCACTGCCCACAATTACAACAGGCTCTCCTTGTAAAGTATCGGGCAGATCACTATCGAGTTGGCGAATGCGATTGCGTATTTCATCGAGCATGCTGTAGGGATCAACATCATCTTGAAAGGTTATAGTCACCCAACTAAAGGAGTTGCTGCTTACCGATTTGATGCCTTTAAAATTGGGCAAGGTCACAAAGTCCTGTTCGAGAATATCTGTTACATCGCGTTCGACATCCTCAGCGCCTGCTCCGGGATACACGGCTAACACTTCAACGGTAGGTAATGAGATGTCGCCCATAAACTCTTGGTTTAACCCAAAAAAAGCATAGGCACCAAAAGCGATGAGAACAATCATCAACATTCCCACTACGGTAGGATGTTTTACGGCAAAATGGGAAATCTTCAAATCTTAATCCTCCCGTTTGCTTTTTACCGTGACTTTTTGGCCATCGAGGATGGTACGGTGACCATCAACAATAAACCAAGTCTTTTGGTAAATTTGGGGGAGGGCAATAAATAAGTCATTTTCTGCGAGTGGTTCTATCATTGTCCATTCGGCTACAGAAGTTTCCTCATCATAGATATAGAATGAACCATCAGTCGTACGATCTGCCTGTTGCAATAATAGCTGAGAGGGGAGAGTCTTGTAGATAATTTCCACCTTGGCTAACATACCGGGAATAAAATCCTGACCATCCTGTACTACCCGACATACGATATCAAATGTTCGGGACGCTGGGTCGATGTACGGGGCCACCGATTCAACGATTGCTTGCACCGTGATTGTTTGGCCAGTTGTAGATTGCTTTGAAATAGAGGCCTGTAGCTCTCCTTGTACTTCTTGGAAGCGATCATAATAGCGTTCAGAGACAGCTAAGCGGACAATAAGGTCGGAGAGATCTGTTATGAGGGCCACAGGTTGTTGTGGATGCGCTAGATTGCCTTCTCCCACAAACGACTTGAGAATTGTGCCACTAATAGGGGCTTCGATACTGGTATTATCGAGATTGAATGTAGCCAATTCCCACTGGGCTTCACTTGCATCGCGCTGGGCAAGGGCTTCTTCGTAGTGTTGGTCCGAGACAGCCCCATTCGCGTATAAACGCTGAATGCGATCAAATGTGGTTTGTGCTACAATCCTAGCAGCTTGTGCCTGGAGCATTTGTTGGCGATAGGGCGTGTTGTCTAACTGGACTAAGCGGTCACCCTTTTTAACTTTATGGCCTACTTCAATATATTCTTCTTCAATTGTGCCGCTGACAAGGGGCATCACCGCAACCATATTTCGCGCTTCTACGTAGCCTTGTACGGTAAGACTGAGGTTGAGATCATCAACTTTCGGCTGAGCAATGGTAACCGGGGCTTTGGGTGCTACACGAGGAGGGGGGCTCTTCATTGTGTAATGAATAATTCCATAGATAATTGCTCCGACAATTGCGATGAGCACAATGTATCGAAGGAGAATAATACCCTTACGTTTTGCCACATTTTACCTCTGTTGTAATATAATTAAAGGTAACACAAGGGACTTAGGTCGTCAATCAAGCGCAATGCTTCAAAACTATTCTACTCGAAAGTGAGTGGTGCCTCATAATTAAAATCTACTTTAAAAAAATAGTTTACTGTTGGTTTTGACTTTATGCGAAGACTCCCCCTATACTATGGGTAGCGGTAGGTGCTGTTTAGCGAAAGATACTTATGATTCTAACATACCGTGGGAGGTGTGTATGATGGAACGTGCAATAATTGCTACAGATCTTTCAGAGGCTTCCGACATTATAGTAAGGCATCTTAAGTTTTTAAAAGATTTTGGTGTAAGTTCTTTGTTATTACTTCAATGTCCTGATTATCAGGAAGTGGCCTCAGAAGTGTTTCCCTATGTTGCTACTATCCAAACCGAAGCTATTGAGCGACAAAAAGAAGTCTTAGAAGGTTTGGGATTTACGGTTGCAACTCGTATTTCTCCAGGGAATGCTAAACGCGAGATCAATCGGATAGCTGAAGAGGAAAACTTTCCTCTTGTTGTAGTGGGATCTCAAGGGCGTTCTCTTGTGGGCGGGGCCTTTCTGGGAGGAGTTGCCCATGAAGTGATGTTAGGAACGCGTAAACCGTTACTTATTGTTCGCCTAGTCGTCGATGAGCAAAAGCATCTTTCTGTCACAGGAATTTCAGAAGGTGGGGTTACCCAACATATTCTCTTCGCCACTGACTTTTCACCTGGGGCAGAAGGGGCTCTGGCCCACTTGGAGCACCTTATAGCACTAGGCAAAACCCATCAGATAACGCTGTTGCATGTACAGGATAGAAGCCATATCGAACCCCATTTAATTGATCGCTTAGATGAGTTTAACCGCATCGATAATGAACGATTGGCAAAGTTACAAGAGCGACTAACTGCAGGTCGCAAAGTGACGGTGATCCCCAAGCTGGTCTATGGAGACCCTCATACTCTAGTGATGCAAGAAATTCATGAAAGTTCGGCAACGATGGTGATGATGGGGACTCAAGGACGAGGGTTTTTGAAGGAACTTTTTGTGGGAAGTGTGAGTCAATTTGTAGCCCGAAGATCACCTCTTCCCGTCTTGCTTATCCCTGTTTCTGAAGAATCCTGATAAGCTCTTTATGGTTATATTTGACAGGTTTTATGATATATGAGATGCTGTAGGGATAGTAAAAAGAGGTAACATATGTATATAGCAATAATCAACATTCATGGTCTAGTCCGTTCTGAAAACATAGAGATGGGACGCGATGCTGACACGGGAGGACAGACTCGATATGTGATTGATTTGATAAAAGAGTTGTCAAATCGAGAAGATATTGAAGTTGATTTATTTACTCGGAAAATAGGTGATAAGCGTGTAGGTAGCGAATATAAAAAGAAATTTGAACAGGTTGGAGAACGCGTGCGAATAGTACGCTTATCCTGTGGTGGCATGAAATATATTCGAAAAGAGAGGTTATGGCCCCATCTGGATGAGTATGTTGATAATCTGATCGAATTTTTCCGTTCAGAGGGGAGAGTTCCCGACATTCTGCATGGGCACTATTCTGATGGCGGTTATATCGCGACTGAAATTGCAGGCTATTTTAAAACTCCGTTGGTCTTCACGGGGCACTCCCTTGGTCGTAATAAACTTGAATACCTTAAACTATCTGGTATGACGGATGAACGGATTGAAAGTTACTATTCAATGTCTACGCGAATCGCGCAGGAAGAGCGCTCAATCCGTAAGGCTGATATGGTGATTACTAGTACTAACTATGAGCGTGAAGAGCTCTACAGCGCATATGAGAATCGAGTGCTTGAGAAGTTTAGAGTTGTTCCTCCAGGGTTGAATTTGGAAAAGTTTTTCCCCTATTACCATTATGAGATTCAAGATCCCGCCGTGACTGAAGAACAAAAATTGGCTCAATTTAGCATGATGAAGGAATTGCAAAGATTCTTTCAGGTTCCTGAGAAACCACTAATATTGGCCTTATGTCGACCTGAAGCACGTAAAAATATTGATGTGCTCATTGACTTGTACGGAAGAGACAAGGATCTTCAGGCGATTGCCAACCTTGCTATCGTGGCTGGGATTCGGGATGACATAAATAGTATGGAAGAGGGAGAGAAGCAGGTTCTTACCGATATGCTACTCCTTATGGATCGGTATGATTTGTATGGAAAGATGGCCATTCCAAAACACCACAATCCCGAACGCGATGTTCCAGAACTCTATCGGATAGCAGCTATGAAGCGAGGTGTTTTCGTGAGCGCTGCTGCACTGGAGAATTTTGGGTTAACCTTTATCGAGGCTTCTGCAGTGGGCCTCCCCTTTATTGGAACTGATAAGGGAGGCGTGCAGGATATCAAGAAAAATTGTGACAGTGGCTTGTTGGTTGATATCGATAACCCTAAAGCAATTCGTGCTGCTATCCATAAAGTTTTAACTAACAATGAACTTTGGGACACTTTATCACAACATGGGGTAGAGCGTATTCGCCAAATTTATAATTGGGAAACCCATTGTGACAATTACTTAACACAATTAGAGCGTGTTATTAAGGAACACAAAGAGAAGAAGAGTCCAGAGCATCGTTACGAGAAAAGCATGGCTAAACGGATGAGTTCTATCAAGTATCTTCTTATCAGTGATATAGACAACACCCTCACCGGTGATGTCGCTGCGATGGAGGAGTTAAAGCAACTCCTTAAAGAATACCATGATACCGTAGGCTTCGGTGTTGCTACTGGACGAAATCTAGAATCAGCTAAAAACATCTTGGAAGAGTATGGATTTCCTTCCCCCGATGTGCTCATTGCTTCAGTTGGATCAGAGATGTTTTATGGAAAAGATTTGACGATCGACAAAGGGTGGGCTCACTTCATCCGTCGTCGATGGTATCCTGAACGCATTCGAGAGAGACTCGAGGAATTTGATGCTTTGGAATTACAATCAGATTCTGGGACGCAGCGTAAATTTAAAGTGAGTTATCATGTACGTGAAAACAGTGATATTGAAACGCTACTACCTGCGATACGACTTGCTTTGGATGAGGCCAAATTATCGTATCATCTTATTTTCTCACACGAGCGATTCCTAGATATTCTTCCCTACCGGGCTTCAAAAGGTTCTGCTGTCAAATATTTGGCTTGGAAGTGGCATCTTGATTTAAAGTCGATCATAACTGCTGGAGATTCGGGCAATGATGCCGATATGTTTATAAAAACGGTACCAGGAATTATTGTGGCTAACCATGAGCCAGCTTTAGAGAGTCTGCGGAAAATGAAAAACATCTATTTTGCCGAAGGCTCCTATGCTAATGGAGTGATTGAGGGGTTACGAAAGTTCAAGGTGTTTAAGGCCAAGGAGCGTGAGTAATAATCCGTGGTATATGATCCATCAAATAGAGTGGAATATTGAGCAAGTTTTCATCCAGTTTAAGGTTCAGTAGTGAAACCCGTAGTGCCAGTGGTGGAGCATATAGGTCTCGGTAAAGGGCTAAGGAGTGTGATTTTACATTCCGAGCACTTTTTACCTCTACCGGCACAATCATATGCTTAAACGGAATGATAAAATCTACTTCAGCGTGATTTCCCGATTTCCAGTAATAGGGACTCTTTATTCCGTAATGCGAGAATGTCTGTAAGGCATAACTTTCTGTGAGGATACCCCTAAAGCGACTTAAGGCGGGGGTTTCTAGATTGACTGCTGAAGCAGGAAGAGAAGCTACCCGGCGAAATATACCAGTGTCAGAAAAGTAAAACTTATATTGACTTTGATAGACAAAAGATCCAATCGGCTCCTTAGGACAATCCACTCTTGAGACACGTTTAATAATATTGTTCCGTAATAACAGTAAAAGTAAAGCCTCATTGAGACCCGCACCTGATGTAGTATGAGCATTGGTTTTGTGGAACTTCGTCTTCTCCCGTGCCATTTGGGATGGGAGAGCCCGCCAAAGAACTCTACATGTTTGAATTTCAACATCGAGTTCTTTAGCTGAGCTCAGAATCATCTGGTCAATATGTGCATCAATAACGCGATCAACTGCTGCAAAGTCATGTGTTCGTATCCAAGTGGTAATTGCCGGTGGGAATTCTCCGATTGCCATGTGAATTCGTACTAAATGGGCTAGGCGGGTAGCTATAGCTTTAGGGATGGGTGTAAGTTCATGTATGCATTCCATCATGTTGAGCAAGTTATCATTGCCAGTCAGGTGTAGAAATGCTGAAAAATTAACCCAATCCGTCTCAAGTTTTGCTAGTTTCCTTTTGCAAGAGTTGGCGTAATACGTAATGCAATATACCTCCATTCTTATAGTATTCGACTTCCACAAGGGAATCGAGTCTACAAATTACCGGGACCAATATTTCCTTACCCTCGGGGGTGGTCGCTTGTAATGTCAATTCCATTTTTGGTTCTATGTTGGCTGGAATATCGAGCGAAAATTGTTCATTTCCCTCTAGGCTGTACGTAATTATTGAGGCGTTTCCTTTAAATTCAAGTGGTAAAACACCCATCCCCATGAGGTTACTGCGGTGGATTCGTTCAAACGATTCAGCCACTACGGCACGTACCCCTAATAGGGCGGATCCTTTGGCTGCCCAATCACGGGAGGAACCAGTTCCATACTCCTTTCCCGCGATTATGATGAGTTCAACATGTTCTGCACGATAGGCCATCGCCGCATCGTAGACATGCATTATCGTCCCTTCAGGAAACTTACGGGTAAAACCACCCTCTTTAGGGGTGGTGAGGTGTTGTTTAATTCTTGTGTTAGCAAAGGTTCCCCTAAGCATCACCTCGTGGTTGCCTCGGCGGCTACCATAAGTGTTAAATTGTGCAATAGGAACACCCAAATCTAATAAATACGTACCTGCAGGATATGTCGGATCAATTGCACCGGCTGGGCTGATATGGTCAGTCGTGACCGAATCGCCAATTACAAGGAGGGCTCGAGCTTTCTTGATAGGTCGTACAGGTGGCGGGGTGAGGAGGAAGTTATCAAAGAAGGGGACTTTGGCAATGTAGGTTGATTTTTCATCCCAAGCAAATCTATCGCCTTCAGGAGCCCATAAGTTTTTCCAGTTCTCATCACCCGTGAATATCTCTTCATAGGCCGAAATAAAGGATTGCTGGGTTATATGTGTACTAATGAGCTGATTGATTTCTTCAGTGTCAGGCCAAATATCACTGAGGAAAACAGGATTGCCTTGAATATCTAGACCTAAGGAGTCTTTTGCAAAATCGATATCCATATGACCAGCTAAAGCATAAGCAACCACTAAGGGGGGGCTCATAAGAAAAGAGGCTTTTACGTTCTTATGGATCCTTCCGGCAAAGTTTCTGTTACCCGACAACACCGCCGCTAAGGTGAGATCTTCTTTTTCCTGGACCGCTTCAATAGTGGGATGCAAGGGTCCTGAATTTCCAATACAGGTGGTGCATCCAAAAGCGACAATGTGGAAGCCTAAAACTTCTAAGTCTTTAATGAGATGCGACTTTTCTAGATAATCGGCTACAACTTGAGAACCTGGAGCTAAGGACGTTTTAACCCAGGGTGCAATACGGAGTCCTTTGGCAACTGCGTTTCGGGCCATGAGGCCGGCACCGAGCATGACCGTGGGATTGCTAGTGTTGGTACAACTCGTGATAGCGGCGATTGCGATAGTGCCGTCGCTTAGACGTTGCTTTGTACCATTTAATTCAATGGTGACTCTCTTTTGTGGTGCATGCGGGATAACCTGTTCCATTGCCGCCCGTGCTTTCCTCAAGGGAATACGATCCTGTGGACGATAGGGACCAGCGATACAAGGTTCTACTTCACCAAGATCGAGTTCAATAACTTCATCATATTTAGGATGGTCAGCAGCGGTATGGAAGAGGGAATTTGCCTTGCAATAAGCTTCTGTCCTCTCTGCCTCTTTAGTGCGACCTGTAAAACGTAAATATTCAATTGTCCGTTCATCGACTGGGAAGAAGCCCATCGTCGCACCATATTCTGGACTCATATTTCCAATCGTTGCCCGATCAGGAAGACTCAAGGAAGGGAGTCCAGGTCCAAAATATTCAACAAAGGCATTCACAACTCCTACGTTACGGAGGAGGTGAGTGATTGTAAGAACGAGATCAGTTGCCGTACAAAGTTTATTCATAGCGCCTGAGAGACGTACCCCCACAGCACGAGGAATGGGCATGAAATAGGGTTGTCCTAATATCACAGCTTCAGCTTCGATACCTCCAACTCCCCATCCCATAACACCCAACCCGTTGAGCATGGGAGTATGGCTGTCTAATCCAATTAAGGAATCGGGGTAGAGGATATTGTTTTCTGCACGTACCACTTGGGCTAAGTATTCTAAGTTTACTTGGTGGCATATTCCTGAGTTAGGTGGGACAATTCTAAGGTTAGTAAAGCTTTTCTGGGCCCATTTAAGGAGACTATAGCGTTCATGATTTCGATCGTATTCGAACTGCGCGTTGATCTCTCTTGAGTCAGCGCTGCCGTAACTGTCAACTTGGACGGAGTGGTCTACAATCAAATCGACCGGTACGCGAGGATTGATACTACGTGGATCTTCCACACTATCCCGTAGTGCGGCCAAATCAACAAGGGATGGAACTCCAGTAAAGTCCTGCATCAATACTCGAGCAGGATAGAATGGGATTTCAGGATTGCCATCGCGATTGATTAATGCTTCAAGCATGTCTTGAGTAACGAACCCTTCAGCTTGGTGACGCATAAGGTTTTCTAGCAAGATACGTAATGAAAAAGGCATAGTCTCTAATTTTGAACCAGCTAATTGCTTAATGTCATAATATTGGTAGGTAGTTCCACCCAAGGATAGACTTTTTTTAGATGATGATTGCATAACAACTCCTCCCATACCGACAGCATACTGGGCTACTGAACTTGGCGCAAGCAGAATTGTTGCGGCCTTGATGCAATACGCAAGGAG
>CAZGDR010000048.1:0-12252 GCA_964524755.1 uncultured Spirochaetaceae bacterium | reverse complement strand
AGTATCAAGTTGAGGTAATCGTAGATCCCCATCAATCAACAGAATCTTTGATCCATTAATAGCCATTGAGGTGGCGATATTGGCAATCAGACTCGTCTTCCCCTCACCCATGCCTGGGCTGGTAACACTAAAGATTCTCTGGTTGCTACGCAATGTTCCAAATGAGATATTATTAGCGATCAGTTTATACCGTTCGGCTTCAAAAGAGAGCGGATCGTTGTAGGCTACTAAGGAGGGGATATCGAGATTCTGATTAAAGTTCATCAGAGGAATCCACCCCAGTAAAGGACGTTTGGGACCTGTTAATTTACGTAACACCCCTTCGTCTTTAATCGTAACATCAAGCATCTCTACCAGTAAGGCTAAAAGAATCCCTAACGCACCACCCAGTAAGACTGCAACTGCTAAGATAAGCATCTTATTGGGACTGACAGGAATAGGTTCTTGCGCGCGTGTGCGGTTCACAATAGCAGGGTCGACCACAGTCACACTTCCTGCGACTGCAGCTTCCGCAATCTTTACCTCTTCTAAGAGTTCCATCAATCGCATTCTGAGCGTCTCATACACTTGGACATCCCGCTGCAGGTCTAATAGTTGGCGTTCCAAAATAGGCAGTTGAGAAAGCTCTTTTGTATAGGTCTCCTCAATCGATTGTAAGACCGCAATTTGAGCTGAAGTTATTGCCTGCTGATGAAGCGCCTTCGCCAACTCCTGTGCAGCAAGATTTATGACTACATCAGGACTGAGTCCTCGTGGAGCTACCAAAAGATTAATTCTATCGAGAAGGTTTTTCTCAATTTGATTCAACGAACTTTGCAATACAAACAGACGTCCAGAATCCTCCGAGACGCTCTCTTGAATTGCCTCATACATAATGAGCTCTCTACTACGCTCTATATAAGAAGTCAGTAATGCCTCAATATCGACATCACGCTGCAACTCTTCAAAGCTAGGCAGATCGATGCCGTAAGAAGCTAATGTAGTCCGCTGAAAATTAGCTGTCAGTTCAGCTTCTTTAAGCTGTAGAGCTAAAGGTTCGCGTCTCAATTGAAAATAGGCAATTTTCTGTGAAAGGAGCTTACTCTTGTCTGAAAGCTGAATAAAGCGACTCTCTTCTCTAAACTGACCTAAGGCATCAGCCGCTTTCTGCAATTGCTGTTCATTGATGGGAATCTGTGATTGAATAAATTCCTTCTGAATGGTCTTTGAGTTACGGGCAATGGAACCAAGTAACTCATTGTAACTATCGGCTAAAGCATTGGCAAAATCACGGGCAAAGATTGGATTTTGGTCGGTAACCGTAACACGAACAATATTGGTATCTTTGACAGTACTCACATTGGTACGACTCTTCACCGCTGCCGCTAAGCCCTCTGTCTTATACACTTCTCCATCTTCATTTCTATACTGATTTAAATCGAGTTTAGTTAGAGCACTTTCAATATTGGATCGGCTGAGAGTGAGTTCCACCTCAGTGGAAATCTTAGTGGTACTCTGCCCCATGAGCATGCTCTCTAGGCCACTTCCCCCCTTTTGGAGAGAATCGACAAGGATGGTCACCTCGGATTCATACATTGGTGTTACGTACTGCAGATAGCCAATCGCTGCAGCCACAACGAGCACAAACACTCCAATAATCCACCACAGACGAACTTTGAGAATATGGAGCAACTCTTTAATGCTCATTCCTTCCTGCATGTCTTCAAGTGAGCTTTGCTGACCCATATGTAAGTTCTCCACCAAACATTCTCCTCTGTTACAAAACCTAAATTATATTATCTATTTGCCAACGCAACAACGTTGGTAATAATTAAAAGAATAGTTGATACCAAGCCCACAATCGTAACCGTTGTCGCTAAGTTCATCCCATTGACGGCCTGAAATGTGTTTAATTTTGCATTAATGACAGCTTCAGGGGGTACAATTACATTTTCGCTAAGTTTATTCCCTTGTTTATCAATGACAGTGAAAGCACCATTGCGGTTCTTCGCTGGGTCAAAACCACCTGCCAGATTTATATAATAGCTCGCTTTCTTATCGGGAATATATGGGAAGGTCCCTGGTCGTAAGACAGCTCCACCCACGTTAACAAACAACTGGTTAAAGGGAACCACAAACCGATCACCTTCCATCAAGACCAATGAAGCCACTTCAGAAGGACGACCCATGAGAATAGCCTGAGCATCAACTGGAATGAGTTTGTCTCCACGCAGCAGGTAAGACCCTCCTAAATCGCTTACAGCTGAGAACCGATGGGTGGTACTCTGCAACATTTCCATGATTGTTTCACCAGGGAAAAACTGGTAATAGAGACGCCCAGAAGAACTCAGTACACTAGATTGAGTGGCAGCCTCCCCCATAGAGATCGCCCCTTCAATAGAGACTGCTCTCGAAAGAGGGATGATAGGACTTACATATACGGTATCTAAATGCTGTACGATGAAAGATTCTAGTTCATCAGCACCAATTCTCAGTACATCAATAGTTGATGAAGATTGAGATTTATAACGTCGAACGAGAACTCCTCGCGAGTCTCCGCTCGGTAAAATACCTTTCCCATAGGTGCTGAGAATTTCCTTTAAAGATTCCCCTTCTACAGGCTGGTACACACCTGGACGAACCACCTCTCCAGCTAACGTAACGAGGCGCTGAGCCGGCGGTATAGTAATCACATCTCCCGCTTTCACGTACGGATTTTGGCTAAGATCCCCTTCACGCATAGCAGCATATAGGTCGTAAGTCTTAGTCGATCCATCACGTGAAGTTACTTTGATTTGGCGGGTAGAAGCATAGTCAGTTGCTCCTTGGATGACCGAAGAGAGACGACTCAATCCCCATGCTGGCACTTCACGAGTAGAGGCAACTTCACCACGAACTGCTACCGAAAAAGCACCTGTGCCAACCAGGTTAACACGGGGTAATGAATAAGGGAGGTAGGTAACGACCAACTGTTCAATTTCACGCGCAAATTCAACAAAAGTTTTACCTTTGCCATCCACCATGCCAAATGTTGGAATAGAGATGCGATAAGAGCCATCCACCTGCAGAGTAAGATTGGTAGTGTTTTTACCCTCAGTATAGAACAAACTGAGAGTATCTCCAGGAGTTACTGGATAATCGTTATTAGAAATAGCAGCTAAAATACGTTCTTGTTGAACAGCAGCTAGCGAAGCATCTTCCTGTGGAACGAGCCCCAATTGAGCAAGATACCCTAGCTCTATAATTTCAGGCTCTTCTATTGCCGTTGTACTACCATAGTAGGGAGACCGAATAATTACCGTTGGCTCTGCCGCGGCCAGAGACCAGAAAGAAGATACCAACACTAGACTAGCGATAAAAATTTGAATTCTTCTCTTCATAGCCCCTTCCAGTTAACAAATTTTATAGCAAGGCATAGTTTAACATACCCCTTGCTTTTTAGCAAAGTAGATATCATCCTATTACACCAATCACTACAGTATATACATCATGTTTTAGAAAGGATAGGTCTCAAAGATAATCTCCATTCACTTTAACCCTTTCCTACATAATAAATCACTTACAACTTTTCTCTTCCAGAGTCACAAGAGGGTCGACCTACGCAAGCACTCTTTTTTGTAATGAGCGACTATTTTCCTGCTAAGGCGGCACTTATACCATGAACAGCATCATTGAGAGCCAATCGTAACGCACGCTGTCTGGCCTCTTTGGCGGTCAAAGCTGTTTCGCGCTGATTCTTTTGATACGTAGCTACAATGGCACTTCCCTCTTTGACTTGTACCGAGAGGGCATAACGCACATGGGCATAGCGACCACCAGTGAGCTCAGCATCCACTACAGAATAATCGATAACTACCACGGGGTGTTTCAAAGTTGTTTGTTCAACCATATTAAACCCGAAATCACTAAACAAAGCCATGAATGCACTCTTTAGTTGAATTTCAGTTGTATCGATTTCAGCTTCAGGTACGCTAACGTTAATATCTAAAGCAACTGAAATAGCACCTGCTAGGACATCCAACTCGTGTTCAAGATTATATAACAACGGCATGTTCGTCTCACCTGTCAGTAGACGAACTTGTTCAGCTAGTTGCTGGTGTTCCATAGCCGAAGGAAGAGCCACGAGGAGTCTGAAGAAATGAGATAATGGCGTAGTAGCCTCCTTAGCCTGCTTGCGAATTCTCGCCACTTCACTCTCTAAAATCTTCATATCTTTATTATAGACTTCAGCTGTTTTCTTACGGTTAACAGCTACCCGAACCCAAACAGTGTTGTCTTCAGCAACATAGGAGTTTACAACTTCACCCCCAACTATGCGTTCAGTCTTACTGGAGAGTTGGCTCTGATCAATCATCGATTCACTGTCACTGTAGACAGCGTCATCCACTCCTGTAGAATCTGCACTACTAATCCCATAATAAGAGAGCGAAGATTCTACTTGAGTATGGAAGGCTTGGGAGAGACTGGAAAAAGCTGCATTTACCGCATTTTCACGCGTAGATCCAGCTCCAACCGCACAAATATAGTTCTTCTCGCTATAATTTTTATCGTAGAGAGAATCGATCCAAGCAGGCATCTTAGAAGATGATTTTACAGCACTTGTACAACTCAATGTAATGAGTAAAACCACCACGATGATACTCAAGACACCAATTCTTTCTTTCTTTATAATGGACATACACTCTCCCATAACCTGAGATTATTAGTAGTTACCAATAATTCTTGCAGGTTTTGTTCATGAATAATTTTCCCGTTACGATTGCGGTAGACGACCCGGGCATCGTACTGACCAGAAGGGATGGTAATTCCACCTACCCACGCCCTATCAGGAAAGAAATGGGATCCCCGTACATCTGCCCGTTCACTGACCTCACTAAAAATTCGTGAAGCGAAAGATAGAAGAGAACCCCAGAACTGAATAGTATTGGCCTCTTCTTTACTTGAGGCACTCGAGGCCATCATATAGGTCGAAGCATCAATAACTTCCGTACTAGCCGATTTGAGCAGTGATCGAAATATCGTTTTGGATTGGATATACGAGCGCCTCAGTTGAAAAGCCTCTTGCGCTATGGCACTCATATCTTCAATCGGATCCAGTGTAAATTTGCTCCCATCACTCAAATGAACTTCAATAGAACGCACCTGCGTTGGCCGTGCCTGCATACGTGGCAGTGCAATTTTCATATAGTTATCATAGGAGACCCAAACCCGTTCCACAAATTCTTCTTTATAGGGAGCAAGGCCAGTAAAAGCAACTATATTCATCCGGCTCTTCCCTGGTGGAGGAGCTACGAGATCGTCTACGACTGTGCGCGGAAGAGGAAAAGGATAGAGACTAGGTTGTTTTTCGAACGCCTGCTTTACTTGCGTAAAAGAAAATTGAGCCTGAGATTGATCACTCGTATCCCGGGCTAAAATCATCTGCATGTAATTACCTAACGCACTAGTCGAGAACCGGATTGAAGTTCCGTCACTCACATATCCTTGGTCTTCGCCAGCTACTTCAACCATAGCCTTTTTGAGCGTGTCATACTTTTGCTGTAGCACTTGTTGTTTTTCAGCAAAACGGCGTAGTTCCACCTGCGAAGCCTCAACTTCTCCCAAGTGGGCATAATTGAGGGCTTTAAAGAGGTTAATATACAAATCTTCATAATCTTCGCCCTGATAGGGGCGACTATTCTCATTGATAAGATAACTGGCAACATTTGCTGTGATACTTTCAGTGTACAGTTCCCAAATCCTTTGCTCTGCCTCGCTAAGATAGGCATTTGAGGCCTCCCACAAGTGTCCATAATGGGTCAAAAGACCAGCATCAAGGGCATACAACAGGGGTCCTTGCTTTTCAAGATACGTTTTTCTCAGATCCTGCAACTCTTCATAAGCCTCTACATAGTCAGCTTGACTATGGCTCCGGGTAACGGGTTCTAAAGCCAAAGTCGACGTACACGAGAGAGTCGTGGTAATTATAAGTACCACTATAACTATAAATAGTTGCTTTCTTCTTACCATGCGTATTTGGGCTGTTTAATTAACTTCCTTACGATCTGTTCACCTACCCAGACTTTACGGCTGGTTTCAATATCAATGAGTTCGGCACTTACATAGTAGGATCGAGCCGCTTTTCCAGAAACTTGATCAACAACTGTCCTTACAGCCCCCTGCAAGAGATAATCAGCCCCAACTTCTCTGCCAAGGGCCACAGCGGTTTCTTCGCTAGCAAAGTATTGTTGGTCTTCTCGTTCATCACGCAATTCATCCCGGAAACCGATATCGGCCACCATGTCAACTTTATTAGTATTTATGAGGGCAATTTCAAATTGTTTCGCAATAATAGAAGTATCTATATGTTCACTACTCCGGTTTAAAATAGTTCCCACGATTACAACAGGGTTGTGACCTTGGCGCATACGGAACTGATTTATCCAATTGGCACTCAAGCTAGAATCAATCAAGGAGGTGGTAACCAATTTAATATCGGTATCATTCCAGCTTCCGCTAATATCGTACTGATCATCAGCATCAAGACGGCTCACCTTTACGGCTGAGCGACACCCCACTAGTAATGCAACTACAAGGAGAACCAATACCCCTATTGTATAATTCTTCTTTCTCACTTTATTTGCCTTCCTTCTCTAATTCTTTTTCAAGGTACTCAATCAGTATTTCAGCTTTTTTAAGTTCATTATCTCTTTCTAAAGCTGCACTCTGTTCTTTATAGGCTTGTTTTAAGTTTTTTATGGGAAATGAAACTAACACATACACACTGCCATCAGGAGCCGTGTATTGCTCTTCTATTTGTGTTCCCCGCAATGAAATCTTCACCACCTGCTTAGACATGCTTTCCATCATATCTAACGAGCCACCATCGGCACCTGTATCTTTAATATAGTTAGTAAGCGCACTATCGACAGTGGTACCAGTCCAGCGAGCAATGATATCAAGCGCCATAGCTTCCGCACGCATTCGCGAGTTGTGCGGATTGGACAATTTACCGTAGCCTACCGCATAGTAGGTGCGCTTATGAGTAGGCGGATTTGTAGTCCACGTAGGAGAACCATCCGCATTTGTAGTCGAACACCCGATACTTATACCGAGTACAAGTAACACCAATAGAATAGCTAGTATGTATGTACGTCTCATTTTTCCCTCCTAATCCTTCTATAACTTAGTAGCATGCATGTAGCGCATAATTCTAGCACTAAAGGGTAGCACATTGCGCTAAATCCTTTTTATTACCATAGCGTAAGTAGCGCCGAATGCTTTGAGGATATGCTTCCTCAGCAGAGAAAGCAAGACCTGAGGTATGTGCATAGCGGTCTCCACACTACTTTCACGGTACAAAACCTTCTTTAATAGAACCCCTGTTCCACCTTCAATTGGGTTGCCACATCTGCCTCCTATGGTCATAATAAGGGGATGAAGACCAATGCTATGCGGATTCTCGACACTGCCCACATCTCTTATAAAGTGCTCTCCTACCCCAGTGATGACGAACACCTTGATGCCCTGAGCGTAGCAAAGTCATTAGATCTCGATCCTTTCCAAATCTGTAAGACTATTATTACACGAAATAACCAGAACCAGATATATGTTTTTTCTATCCCTGGCCCCTACTCTATCAACTTAAAAAAAGGCCGGAGTGTAATCAATTCCAGTAGTTTGGCATTAGTAAACCAGAGGGAACTAAGGAAACTAACCGGATATAGGCGAGGTGGAGTCTCCCCACTGGGGATGAATCATACATACCCGCTCATTATTGAAGAGACTGTACAACTGCTCTCTACCATCGCCATCAGCGGTGGTCAGCGTGGTTTATTACTTCTCCTTGCCCCGCACGATCTCATTGCATTAACGCATGCCACTTATGCCGATATTATCTGATATGACGCTTGCGTTAATGAAGAGCCACCGCTATGATGGCTAGCATGAAAGCCGTAATTTTAGGTGCAGGGAAAAGGGGAACCCTTTTAGCCCGTCACCTTATTCAAGAAAAACGAAATGTAGTCATCATTGAATGGGACCCCAAGCGAGCAGCAGAGGTGCAAACCAAGCTCGATTGTATGGTGATCATTGGCTCAGGTACTGATCCCGCGACATTGCGGGAGGCCGAGGCTGAGAAATCAGATTTTTTTGTAGCAGTAACCGATAGCGATGAGGTCAACCTAGTAGCCTGTGGTATCGTTGAAAACTTAGAGAATAAAGTTACCACGATTGCAGCCATCCGCAACCTTACCTATACCGGTAAAGACGGGTTACCTGCAACAGTGCTGGGGATCAACTATATTGTAAACCCAGAAGCGGAAGCTGCAAAAAGTATCCATGCGATTATTGAACGGGGAATCTTCAGCGATGTGATCACCTTTGAGCGCTCTAACTTAGTCCTTTATAACATCTATGTTACTGAGAAATCACGTTTCGCTAATCAGAATATCGCCAATTGTCGTTCCTCAATTGGGACAGAATTTGTCATAGCCGCTATAAACCGTGAAAATGAAGGTATCGTCCCCTCAGGTAACACCGTGGTATTCCCTGGTGATACCCTCTCAATAGTCGCTCCCGACAATGACCGGGAAGCTCTATTTAAACTAATTGGACAACACCGCGTTAAACCCAAAAAGATTATTATCGTGGGCGGGAGCAAGATTGCCCGCTTCCTGTTGCGTTCATTTGATTCCAACCAACATAAATCAATGGCCCTAGTGGAACTCGACCCTGTAGTATGTGAACAATTTGCCTCACTCTTTCCCAATCTTCTCGTTGTACAAAGCGACATAACCGATGAATCAATTTTTGAAGATGAGCGCTTTGAGACATACGATTTACTAATCAGTCTCACTGACAACGATGAATTAAATATTATTACAGCTAGCTATGCTAAACGCATTGGCATAAAAAACGCAATTTCGCTCATCAAGAATAACAATAATTATGTCCGCCTGGCCCGTAATCTCGGTATAGATTCGGTAATTAGTGTAAGTGAAGCTACCGTCGACTCTTTACTCAAGTACATGCGTGGAGCGCATGTCTCAAGTGTCCACTCCCTATTTAATGGGCGCTTTGAGATCTTTGAATTTGTAATCAGTAGCGACATGGCCATTGCTGGAAAGAAATTAAAAGAGATAAACATGCGCAATAAAGGTATTATTGCCGGTATTACCACTATAAAGGGACAAAACATAATCCCCACTGGTGCCTATAGCATCAGCGTCGGTGACACACTTCTCGTATGTGCAGGAAGAGAAGAGTTAGGTTTTGTCCAAAAACTTTTTGCTTAGGAACATATGAGATGAACTGGAAACAAATCCTACGCCTATCGGGCACCATGCAAAGTATCATTGGTCTCTTTATGCTTATTCCCACAATTTTGGCAGCTTCGTATGGAGAATGGGAGGCCTTTCGAGCATTTATCGTCTCGCTTGCCATAATTATCATCTATGTCTCTATTATTTTAACGATAGGACGGTCATGGAAGTCACGTACGCTAAATATCCGTGATGTCTATCTTTTCGTGACCCTCACTTGGATTATAGCTAGTGCATTGGGAGCCATCCCTTTACACCTCACTGGCACCACTGCCAATTACCCTAGTGCCTTTATGGAGATCATGAGTGGCTTTACCACCACAGGTCTTACCACCCTCGCCAACATTGAGGCTTCGCCTAAATCTATCCTATTTTGGCGTTCTCTCACCCACTGGTTGGGAGGGATGGGGATTGTAGTCTTGTTTGTAGCCCTACTCCCGTTAGTGGGCGTTGAGGGATTTCAATTGTTTGGAGCTGAGGCAGTAGGACCTACCAAAAGTAAGCTCACCCCCAAAATAAAGAATACAGCCCTTATCCTCTGGTTGATCTATGTGGGTTTAACCCTCATTGAAACCACCCTCTTATTATTAGGTGGCTTGAGCCTGTATGATGCGTTAACCGTTACGTTTGGCTCAGTGGCTACGGGTGGGTTTGCCACTAAAAACGCCTCAATTGGGCACTACTCGAGTGCTTATGTCGATGCAGTAGTCACTATCTTCATGGTAATGGCAGGAGTGAACTTCTCTCTCTATTTTGCTCTGATCCGCAAGAGAGTCACCCTTGTCTGGCGTGACACAGAATTAAAATTCTATCTCTCGATCTATTTTATTGCTACGACAATTACTACCGTATCTCTAGTAACGAGTGGCACCTATGCCACCATTTTGCAATCGTTGCGCTATGGCGCGTTCCATACCGCCTCAATCATGACTACTACGGGTTACGCTACTGCCGATTACGGGACATGGCCAGTTATCACTCAAGCAGTTCTGTTAGTACTTATGTTTATAGGAGGGTGCGCGGGCTCTACTGGAGGCGGCATAAAGGTCACTCGTCTCGTCACCATGTTTAAGTTAGGACGCCAAAACATTAAATCGCTGCTTCACCCCAGAGCAGTTTTTACGATCCAATCGGAATCGGAACGCATTGCTTGGAAAACAGTAAATGCTATTGCTGGATTTATTGCCATCTATTTAGCGTTAGTGTTAGCGGCTACCCTTGTAGTGGCTTCAGCTGGATACGATTTACTTAGTTCCTTCGTGGCTGGATTAATATCGGTGGGTAATATTGGCCTTGGACTAGAGGCTGTGGGACCCTCCGGTATAGGTTTTGGCCCCTTGCCCAGTTACGTAAAGTGGGTCCTCTCTTTCATGATGCTAGCTGGCAGACTTGAAATCTACACTGTCCTTGCCATCTTCACCCGCTCTTTCTGGAAGCGATAAAACTTATACCAATCTATTGTTGAAATAATTCCTGACCCGACGCAAGGTAAGCGTGAGGGTTAAGAAAATCAAGAGACAGATAGCCACCACAAAGACACTGGCCGACCAAGAGAGCAGTTGTGAACTGCCTACACTTCGCAGGTAAAAGAAATCTCCAGCTACAACCCCCCAGCAAGTTGCAAGAACAACTGATAACACCAGATCAGTAATGGTTGGCTTTCCAAAACGAACTCGTAAAAGAACAAACAGTAAAGCAAATAAAACGACACCATAGGTAGGCAGAGCTATAGATAAAGACCAAGTAAGCCCCCCTCCTCCTAGTGCATCAATAATCAGTAAGTAGGCCGCTACTACCAACAGTGCGCCCACAATACTGAGCTTCCGATGTCTTTTAGGTACCCAGAAAGGGAGTACGGCAACAAACCAATACATTAAAAGAGAGCACATTGTATAGTAAGACCATGACAAGGTTCCATCAAAAATATCGATACTTCCCATTAAGAGGATGGTAAGAACCACATACCAAGATGCAAGATAGGGATAGAATGGTTTAACAAAGAAAGCCACCAAGAAATAAGAGCCACCTAACACTACATAGGTAATAGGGAGCCAAGGTGAAAAAGATCTCCCTAATGCAAAAGCTGTAATAATCAATGTAATTACAGCAATTGCCATAAACGCTATGATTAATTCAATAAATCCTTTTCGATTTTTATCGAGTAAAGGGTGCGCAAAAGAAGTTTGCGTAGTATCTTCCGGAAATAGCGGAACCCCTACTTCTCCAATAATTTCAGCTGGTGCATACACCTTAGTCTGACACAAAGGGCATGCTGTACTGCCTGATTCTAGTTTTACTCCACACCGTACACAATAAGCCATACGCTCCCCTTAATCCTTTTTTATCGTCCGGTTGGTAGCTACTTCCACCGGAATTCCTTTTGCCACTATCGCTGTCAATGCTTCCCGTTCAAAATCGGTCCGCGTAGCTAACATGCTGGTGAAGTTGAGCGTTACATATCCATTGGCCCCAATAACACCACAAGAAGTCTTATTCATCTTACTGGGTGAGAGGAACATATCGGCCCTCTCAACAACTTCTTGCATGCCCGAGGGTAAGGTAATATTTCCAATGTTACTGATGGTAGTACTATACATATCATCGCCGTACGTATCACTCAGTAACTTCATGAGAGGCCGTTTAAACACATTCGGCGCATAGCGCATGAGTGGGTGGCGTCTTCCGGCCACATTCCGAGCTATCTGACGACTCAGTGATTTTGTATTTATATTACCCCGCAACTGGTGCATAACTTGCTCAATAATTTCATCAAATTCGTAGTGTCCTAGCCGCACATCAATCCCTACTACTACAAACAGGGTGAAATTACGCAGGGATTTAGAACCAAATACCTTCCGGATATTTACCGGCACCGAAATACGAACAGGTTTGTACCGTTTAGGATTTTTGACCCTCGATTCTTGAATCCTCTGCATGGCATCGAGTAACTCAGCCACCAAATATTCGGTTA
>CAZGDR010000047.1:0-12262 GCA_964524755.1 uncultured Spirochaetaceae bacterium | reverse complement strand
GCCTCCTTCAACCGCTCGGACATCTCTCCAATCAGGATTCTCACTATAGCGATGGCGTAATTCTTTGTCAAGTAAAGTAGAGTAAAGAGTAAAGGGTATTTCAAGGCAGAAACTTGACAGAATAGAGGGAGGCCGTCATGATGAAGCCGAGGTAACAGATGGCAAAAGTGAAGATGGAAAAGTTACAGGCGGCCAGAATGAGTAAGAATGCCTTAGAGATGGTAAGTACTATCATTCAAAGGTTTGGTAGCCGTCTTAGCGGTAGTTCTGCGTGTCTTGATACTGCGAAAGTTCTAGCTGATGAACTGCAACCTGTTTGTGACCGTGTTGAAAGTGAGGCTTTTACCCTCCATCCAGCAGCCTTTTTAGGATGGATCCGAATTATGGTGGCGCTCTATCCCATAGCGCTCATTTTCTTCTGGTTTTCACTCCCTCTTATAGCGCTCATTCTCATGGTAGGTGGATTGCTTATTATGGTGTATGAGTTCCTTCTTTACCGTCAGGTTATTGATCGTTGGTACCCTAAGGTCACAGGAAAAAATGTGTATGGGATAATTGAACCAGAGCATGCCGTAGAAAAAACAATTGTCTTTAGTGGACACCATGATAGTGCGTATGTGTTCAACTTTCTTACCTATAAACCCCACCTTTATGTTATTCGGATAGGTATTGGATTAGGTGCATTTGTTGTACTCACTTTAGCTTCCTTGGCTCAAACTATTGCCAATCTTGCAACGGGTAACTTCTTTGCAAGGGGCTCGCTCTCTCTAATTTTTTTACTGTGTGCTATCGCCTTAACCCTGGCATCACCTTGGGTGTTGCAACTCTGGTTTTTTGCTTCAGATAAAGGTAGTCCCGGGGCTGGAGATAACCTGATTTCTTCAGCCATGGCTGTACAATTAGCCCACTACTTTAAACAGAATGCTGATAACGGTAATCCCTTACAGAACACAAGGGTTGTTTTTGCTAGTTTTGATGGAGAAGAGGCTGGATTGCGAGGATCTCGAGATTTCTATAACCGCCATCGTAATGATGTAAGTGTGCTCTCAAAGAAGAGTTGGAATTTTAATGTCGATTGTCCGTATAATTCAAAAGATCTTTCTTTCCTAACCAGCGATATTAATGGGAGCGTTAAGTTGTCACAAGAAATGGCGACTCAGTGCGTTGGGATTGCTAAGTCAATGGGTTTTGAGGCCTTTAGTCAACCTATAGCCTTCCTTACGGGGGGGACAGATGCAGGAGAGGCTGCCAAAGCCGGTCTCGAGGCAGTAACGCTTATGGCGATGTCCTTGGGAAAAACCAAAGAACCTAGAGTCTATCATACTCTAGACGATCTCCCTGAAGCGATTGATCCTCATGTTGTGGAACAGGCGTTATCGATCGCAATCCGTTTTATTGAACAACTTGATGCGGATGAGCTTGCATAGTAAGAATTACAGCAGTTCCTGCGCTGAGGTTTGTAATCTGAGAGGCCACGGTCTCTACTTGCGAAGTAGGGACAATAGCTTCGATAGTTATTCCTGTAGCGAAGTCGGCTTCGAATTGAGCTTTGTTTTCGGCAAGGAGATTTTGAACCTGTTCGTAGATGTCGTAATCTATCGTAATTTTTAGCGTTGTTTTATGGATAAGTTCTTCCGTTTTCAAGACCTCTAGAACTGCTTTTGCAGCATTACCATAAGCTTTTACCAACCCACCGGTTCCCAGTAGGGTTCCCCCGAAATAGCGGACAACCATAAGGAGGATGTTGGTAATATCACTCCCTTTTAGTATTTCAAGGACAGGTCTTCCGGCAGTGTTTTTTGGTTCATGATCATCACTGTAACTAAATTGAGTACCTTGTTCACCCATAATGGCAGCATGTACAACGTGGTTAGCTTGGGGGTGTTGGGCACGAACCGTGCTTATAATTGTCTTCATGGTCTCAGTATCGGTAACTGGTTCTACCAAAGCTATGAAACGAGATCGCCTTACTTCAATTTCAGCACTAGCAGAGGATATTGGGATTCGCATTGCCTATTGTAGCATGCTCTGCTCTATGACTCAATTAATTGGTGACTGAGCATGTCGTCTCCGTCAAAAATAAAGCGTGCTATAAAGGGACGATTTTCCATTGCCATTGGCAACCAGAGGCGGTCATCAGCCCACATCTTATCATAAGGAAGATCGGTAACGGGACTCCAGAACGGACGAGCTTCTTCTGTTTCTGCAGGCTCTCCACTATAAGAATAGGCAAAGAAGACATATCCTCGCATGGCCATTCCATCGGTGAATTGGAATTCAAGGGTACCTTTGAGTTCAACCGTAGGGATATCAACTTCAGTTTCTTCTTTAAATTCCCGGATTGCGGCTTCACTTGCTGTTTCATAATCTTCGACATGTCCACCAGGAGCCGTGACTTTACCTTTCCCGAAACCCGTTTTCTTGTCGATGAGTAAGACCTTGTCTTCTTCGAAGAGGTAGCACAAAACAGCTGTTTCTGTTGGTTCCCAACTATCCCAGTCAATTTCATCTACGCTACGAGCAGCGACATCTGCTAATTCTGTCTCTTCTTCAACCTCCTCAACTATTTGTTCTTCGGGGTGATCTTCTGCCCAGCATGCATCACATAGGTTATCATCGTAGTTGATTATAGCTGATGGGGTAAGTTTAGCCGAACAGCGACTACAGGTAGTTCTAAAGAGCAATACTCTTTGGCGGAAAGGGATTACTAGTGCAACCGTGAGGGCCAGAGCAGGAACGGCAAACCAGTGTGGCCAGCCGCGACTGATAATAATAACTATGAATATTTGCCATACCATTGCGAGAGTGGCAATTATAAGGGTGGCTGTTCTTTTCTTAAAACTGCGTGGGGCAAACTTTCTTTGATAGAGGTTTACTCCAAGGATAGCCACTAAAAACCAGAGATATTTTTCTGCGATTGTTTCAAGTATCATGTTCTTGACAGTAGCCTTTGAGAAAGGAAAAATCAAGATGGTACCATAACTCTTAACTGAATTATCCCAGTTGCGCAGGAGAATAGAATGAAGTACTCTAAACCTGCTAAGAATGGAGGAGATGTTTATGATAAAAATAGATGAAATAGCTGCTTATATTGACCATACACTGTTAGCGACGAACGCTACTGAAGATAAGATTACACAGCTGTGCAATGAGGCTAAACACCATGCATTTGCTTCAGTTTGTGTAAATAGTTGTTGGACCGCTACGTGTGCTGCGTTACTCAAAGAGAGTTCTGTTAAGGTATGTACCGTTGTGGGTTTCCCTTTAGGCGCCATGAAAAGTGAGACTAAGGCCTTTGAAGCTGCTCAGGCGATTGCCGATGGAGCCTCTGAAATAGATATGGTTATTAACGTGGGTTGGCTTAAAGAAGGACGCCTCGATGCCGTTGAGCGCGATATTCGATTAGTAAAAGAGGCCTGCAAGGATAATGTACTCAAAGTAATCATTGAAACTTGTTTGCTTTCTGACGAAGAGAAAGAGAAAGCGTGTCGTTTGGCAGTACAGGGTGGAGCTCAGTTCGTGAAAACGTCAACTGGTTTTTCTACCGGAGGGGCTACGGAACAGGATGTTGCTCTGATGCGTTCGGTGGTAGGTGAAGATATTGGGGTAAAAGCTTCAGGCGGAGTACGTAGCTATGAAACTGCGATTGCAATGATCTCTTCGGGAGCTTCTCGTCTAGGAACGAGCAGTGGTATCGCTATTATTCAAGGAGCTGCTTCGCATGCCGCATACTGAGGAACGGGACAAGTTGCCCCATGATTTTCTCAAAAGCCTCGGATTTCCTACTATTACCGTCCACCAGACGTTTACCCATTTTGACTTCACTCAGCCGGGCAGGAGAGTGCTTGTTATTGGTCCGATGGGTTCGGGAAAGACTGAGTTTTCAGCTCGCGTATGGCGCGACGCTGCTATTGCGCAGAAAAAAAGTGATGTGATTCGCGAGTTAACCAGTACCAATGGGGTGGATCGGCGAAAAGTGTTTTTTGTACGCTCTGAAATTGATGGAGCACGCTTTCAAGAATATCCTGAGGATGCGCTTGCTTATCGTAACGGATATATCCGATGTGGAGATTACATTGCCCGTATTCGCGATTCTTTTGGGTTAGAGCAAGTGTTGGCCGATTACCCTGATGTGGGGACATTTATCATAGATGAAGCCTCTTTCTTTGATGAGCGAATAGCCTATGTGGTACGCAACCATAGTCTTGAACGGGGTCTTCTTTTTATATTTCCTACCCTTATTCTCAACTTTCGTCGTGATATTTTTAATTCAACCGCCCGGTTAATGCTCGATATTGCGACCGATGTGATTCCATTGACAGCCTATTGTGAGCATCCCGATTGTATGAAAGATGCATTTTATACCTATCGCTACTACCAAGTAGATGGACAGGAGTGCCCCGCCCTCTATTTTGATCCATTAATAATTGTGGGAGGCGATACCCAGAAAAACGATCTATTGAATCCTAACTACTGTTCACGTTGTGATGAACACCATTATTTGCCAGCCAAAGAATATACTTTCTTCCATCTGAAACCCTTGGGAGAACAAGCTGTTCGCGGAGATGTGACTCCACTCAGAGAAGAGTTGCTGGCGTTAAATCAAAATGTGTCTACTTCTGCTTTACATAAGCACATGGAAGAACGTTATGGGGGGAGACCTGATGCAGAAATTTTCATGAACGCACTTAAGCCGGAATGTTTAGCAGAAAAAGCTCTGATGTATCTGTTTTTTGAGCAGAATATAATTTCTGAAGATTTGTTAGTCCGCCTAGCCTATGAATTGGAGTTAGACAGGAACTATATGACCAAGGTGCTCCATGATAATTTACGAGAAGTTTCATTTGATCAACCACTACTAACCGTTAGTGATTGAGGTTCTAGTTATTAAAATAACTATATGTTTTTTTATACAGAGAAGTGTTGTGTTTTGAAGAATTATTATTTTAGAGACTGCAGTTTAATTTGACATCTCCCATAAGGGAGACTAGAATACAGATATCATATTAGATGATAAGGAGCGTTCGCATGAAGAAATTTATTGTTGTTCTTTGCGTACTGTTGTTACTTGGTTCTGTAGTTTTTGCACAAGGCCAAGCAGACAAAGGAAAGAAATTACTTAAGGTTGGAATGGTTACCGATGCTGGAACTATTGATGACAAATCTTTTAACCAAGGTACTTGGGAAGGTATTCTAAAAGCTCAGGACGAGGGCTTGATTGAAGCTAAGTATCTGAAACCTTCAGGTACTACTGAAGCAGACTATCTGAAAGAAATCGGTAATCTTTATGATGCTGGTTATAAATTTATTATTACTCCTGGATTTAAATTTGAAACCACCATTTTTGAAGCTCAGGATAAATACTCTGATGCAAAGTTCGTTATTCTTGATGGTGAGCCTCACTCAGCTGATTATTCTGAATTCCGAATTGAAGATAACGTTGTTGGAGTGTATTGGGCCGAACATGAGTCAGGCTTCTTGGCTGGTGTAGCTGCTGCATTGCAGATGAAGAGCGGTAGTTTTGGATTTATCGGAGGAATGGAAGTTCCTGCGGTTCAGAAGTTTAACTGGGGTTGGCAGCAAGGGCTCAAGTATGCCAATGAAAATTTGGGAACCAAGATTAGGATGGATTCACAAAACTTCCTCTATCAGGGAACTTTCGATAACATTGCTGCAGGGCAACAGCTCGCTGCAACTATGTATGACAGAGGTGTAAATGTAATCTTTGCTGCTGCTGGTGGGGTTGGTGTTGGTGCAATCAACGAAGCTAAAAATCGTGCTACAGCGGGAAAACAAGTCTGGATTGTTGGTGTCGATGTTGACCAGTATCCAGAAGGAGTTCTTCCAAACGGCAAATCTATTATCTTAACCAGTGCTATGAAATATCTTGATCGTGCCTCCTACGACATGATTAAACATGAATTAGCGGGCACTTTCCCAGGTGGAGAAGTGCTTCACCTTGACGCTACAAATGATGGAATTGGAATTCCTGTTGAAAACCCAAACCTTTCTGCTGATGTTGAGGCAAAAGTGAAAGAATTATACGGTAAACTTAAGAGTGGTGCTATCGCTGTTGCAGATTCACCAGAAGGTGGTCTGTTTAAATAGGTTTGGCGTGTAAATTTGTAACGACTACACAAGAGCCGCCTGAGGGCGGCTCTCTATAAATCTAGGTAAAATTAATGTGCGGAATAGACCGCGCCCTCAAGGAGGCGAACGCCTAATGAGTCATGTTATAGAAATGTTGAATATTCGCAAAGAATTTCCCGGTATTGTAGCTAACGATAATATTACGTTGCAGGTAGAAAAAGGTGAGATTCATGCTATTCTTGGTGAGAATGGTGCTGGTAAATCAACTTTGATGAGTATCTTGTTTGGGTTATACCATCCAGATCGAGGAATCATCAAAGTGCACGGTAAGGAAGTGCGTATAGCATCTCCTAATGATGCCAACGATTTAGGCATAGGGATGGTTCACCAACACTTTCAATTGGTGCAAAATTTTACCGTCACCGAGAATATTATTCTTGGGAAAGAGGGTGGGTTTGTTCTCAACAGAAAAGACGCCGCTAAGAAAATTCAAGCTTTATCTGAACAGTATGGACTCAGTATTAATCCAAATTCAGTAATTGAAGATATTACTGTTGGGATGCAACAGCGGGTAGAAATTCTAAAGATGCTCTATCGCGATGCAGAAATTTTGATCTTTGACGAACCCACTTCGGTTCTTACTCCCCAAGAGATTGATGAACTCATGCAAATCATGCGGAACATGATCAAAGAGGGCAAATCCATTATTCTCATTACCCATAAGTTACATGAAATCAAGGCAGTTGCTGATCGATGCACCATTATAAGGAAGGGGCAGATGGTAGATGTGGTAGATGTGGCATCTACCACTCAAGCTAAAATGGCCTCGATGATGGTAGGAAGACCAGTCAACTTTACTGTGGAAAAAGAAGCTATGAGCCCAGGAAAACCCATCCTTGAGGTGAAAAATCTTACTGTGCAGAATGTGAAAAAGTTACTGGCTGTCAAGGATTTTTCATTACAAGTTTGTGCTGGTGAGATAGTGGGAATTGCGGGAGTTGATGGGAACGGACAATCTGAGTTAGTCGAAGCGATTACAGGATTACGTGACGTAGTCTCGGGTTCTGTATGGATTAATGGCGAGGAGATAACACATGCCTCTATTAAAGAACGCAATGAGGCTGGTTTAGGGCATATTCCTGAAGATCGGCAAAAGCGTGGTTTAATTATGGCTTCATCTCTTAGTACTAATATGGTCATTAAAGAATTCTATCGAGAACCATTTAGCCACCGAGGAATATTAAATCAAAAAGTGATTGATGAGCATGCTCAAAAGATCAGTGATGCTTTTGATGTTCGTTCAGGAGAAGGCATTTTTTCGTTGGCTGGTAAACTCTCAGGAGGAAATCAACAAAAAGCCATCGTAGGTCGTGAAATGGCGTTAGGTCCCGATATCATTATTGCCGTTCAGCCGACGCGAGGTCTCGATGTAGGTGCGATAGAGTACATTCATAAACGGTTAGTGGAACACCGCGATAGCGGTAAAGCTATTCTACTCGTTTCATTTGAGCTTGATGAAGTTTTTAACCTTTCGGATCGCATTGCGGTAATGAACAGCGGTGAATTAATCGATATTGTTCAAACGAGTCAGACCAACGAGGAAGAGATCGGTCTCATGATGGCAGGCGTGAAAACCAAGGAGGCTGCATTATGAAAGTGCGCATAAAAAGTAATGCTTTTCTGATTGCAGTTTCTGCTGTGGTTCTTGGATTGGTGGCTGGTGGCTTATTAATGTTAGCTATTGGGAGCAACCCCTTTACCGGATTCTACTATTTGTTCCGGGGTGGCCTCATGAGTATGGAACGCATAGGTAATACGATTGCGACAGCTATCACCCTTATGTTGGTAGGGCTTTCGGTAGCTTTTGCCTTCAAAACTGGGCTTTTTAATATTGGTGCATCTGGACAAATGCTGATTGGTGGTTTAGCGGCAACCTTAGTGGCCCATTATGTGTTCCTTCCACGCCCTCTCTATCTTATTGTTATTATTTGTGCGGCCCTGTTGGGAGGTGCTGTATGGGGTATTATTCCTGGTTTCTTAAAGGCAAAGTTCAACGTTCATGAAGTTGTTGCTACAATTATGATGAACTGGATAGCCTATTGGTCGGTCTATTATTTTGTTCCAGTCTATCTTAGGGCCCCATCCTTAGAGACTGAGTCACGTTCAATTGCTATTGAGCAAACTCTCCGATCTCCGTGGTTAACTAAGTTATTTGGGGGTGGTTATATAAATTTAGGTATTTTTGTGGCCATTGCTGCCGTTTTTATACTAAAGTTCATTCTTGATAAGACTACGTTAGGGTTTGAACTAAAAGCAGTTGGATCAAATCGCTACTGTGCCGAATATGCTGGTATCAAAGTGAATCGGAATGTAATCATTTCAATGATGATTGCAGGGGGGTTAGCTGGTTTGGCTGGGATGACCTACTATACCGGATACTCTCGTAATATCCAAATTGGGATCTTGCCTCAAATGGGATTCGATGGTATTGCAGTGGCTCTTCTTGGAGCCAGCAATCCTATCGGGGTGCTTTTCTCGGCCCTCTTTTTTGGAATTTTGCAGTCAGGCAAGGGGTTTATGAACGCCATGACCGATGTACCTCCAGAAATTGCTGATACAATCATTGCTACCATTATCTACTTTACTGCCACGAGTGTCCTGTTTAAACGATTTTGGGATGCTGTAGGGAGGCGCTCTAAGGCCAAAGCTCTACTTGAGCATGAACAAGACCAAATGAGTAGCGAGGGGGTGGACCATGAATAGCCAGAAACTTAGGGATACATTCACCAGTCCTCTCTGGATTGGTATATATATCGTAGTGGGTTTAATAGTATTAGCGCTACTCTCTCTCAACCATCTGGCACGGTTAATTCTCCCTTACGCTATTGCCTATACGATTCCTTTGCTAGTGACTGCTTTGGGAGGGTTGTACAGTGAGCGTAGTGGAGTAACTAACCTTGGGCTAGAAGGGTTAATGTTGGTCGGTTATTTTGCTTCAGCTTTAACCATTCGATTCACCGAAAATATTTCCTATACTATGGCCTTGCCGTTAGGTTTGTTAGCTGGGGTTATCGCTGGGGCTGTGTTTTCTATGTTACACGCCTTTGCCTCAATTAATCTCAAAGCTGACCAAGTAATTAGTGGGACGGCAATTAATATGTTGGCCAGCGCGGTTACAGTTTATTTAGCCCGGACGATTGCCGGTAGTGGTAATATACGAATTATGTTAGGTATTGTACGCCGTGATATCCCTGTGTTATCTAACATACCAGGAATTGGGACGTTGTTCTTCACGCAAACCTATTGGAGTACCTGGGTAGCACTGGTAGTATGGGGAGCCTCATGGTTTCTCTTATATAAGACCTCTTTTGGTCTGCGCCTGCGAGCTTGTGGAGAGCACCCCTCGGCAGTTGCTTCCGCTGGAGTCAATGTCTATAAGATGCGTTATTTCGGGGTAGGGATGTCGGGAGCTTTAGCTGGATTGGGTGGAAGTATTATTTTAATTACCTATTCAGGAGAATTCAATGGTACTGTAGCCGGACTAGGGTTCTTGTCGATAGCAGCCTTGATTTTCGGGCAATGGAAACCGCTAGGTATTTTAGGGGCAACCTTCTTCTTTGGAACTGCAACTACTATTGCTAACGTGTCGCAGGTTATCCCACAGATGGGAGTGATCCCACCCGTGATATTTAAAGTATTCCCCTATGTCGTAACACTACTTGCGCTCGTTGCCTTCTCTAAACGGTCGGCAGCACCTAAGGCCATAGGCGAACCTTTCTAGGTAGATGAGGAGTTTACAATGAAAGAAAGAATGAAGCAGCTACATGAAGCTGCTGAATATGTAAAGAAGCACATAGGAGCAGAGCCGGTTGTGATTGGGATGATCTTAGGCTCTGGCCTTGGAGAACTGGCCAATGAGTTGGAACATGCGGTCGCTGTTCCTTATGGTGATATTCCTCACTTCCCCACGTCTACGGTTAAAGGACACGCTGGTCGTCTAGTTGCTGGGCAACTAGGTGGTAAGCGGGTTTTAGTGATGCAGGGGCGATTTCACTACTACGAAGGGTATGGGATGACCACGGTAGTGTTTCCCGTCCAAATGATGCGGTTGCTAGGAATCGAGAACTTGCTCGTTACCAATGCAGCTGGATGTGTGAACACTGGGTGGGAAGTTGGAGATCTTATGCTGATCAGTGATCATCTTAAATTGATTGAGGATAATCCTCTGCGTGGTGCTAATCTTGAGGCTTTAGGTGAGCGATTCTTTGATATGAGTAACGCTTATGCAGAATCGTTGAGAGTGGTTGCACGTGCACAGGCGGAGAAGCTAGGATTAGTGTTACGCGAAGGGGTCTATCAGTTATTCACGGGCCCCTCTTTTGAGACTCCAGCCGAGGTGCGTTTTGCACGTGCCTGTGGAGCTGATGCAGTCGGTATGTCCACAGTACCGGAGGTCATCGCTGCCCGTCACGCCGGCATGAAAGTGCTAGGAATCTCTTGTCTCACTAATATGGCCGCGGGAATTCTTGAACAACCTCTGAACCATGCAGAGGTATTAGAGACTGGACAACGTGTAAAAACTTCTTTCATAGCTTTAGTTCAGGCCATTACTGAAGTATGGCCAATATGACAGTTAAAGAAGTCATTGAGCGGTTAAACTTAGAGCCGTTGCCCGTTGAGGGTGGATATTTTAGACAGATCCACGAAGATGCTCAAAAGGTTCCCACGCAAACGTTGGGACCTTTTGCTAAGGCTCGTGCATCTTTGTTCACCGTAATCTATTATATGGTTACCCCCAGTTCATTTTCAGCTCTCCATAAGTTAACAGGTTCTGAAGTATGGTCATGGATTGCGGGAGGTTCTTTAGAGCAAGTTATAGTTTTCCCTTCAGGGGTAGTAGAAAAGCGAATATTGGGGTTCGGTACAAGCGGAGCACCTGTATCGGTGATTCCGCCTAGATGTTGGCAAGGAACCAGATTAATCGATGGAGAATATGGTCTGTGTACGGTAATGATGAGCCCGGGGTATGATGAGGGTGATTTTACCCTTGCTGATAGTAATTTCATTGAAAAATATCCCCAATTAAGGGAGTTTCTTGCGCCTTAGGAGATGGTATGGATTTTGAATTACGGGGAAAGAAAGCTCTGGTGACCGGAGCTTCGGGAAATCTTGGTGGTGCAATTGCTACTGCTTTAGCACTGCAGGGAGTTTCTGTTGCCCTCTTATATGGATCGCCAACATCACAGAATAAAACCCAAAAGTTGGCTGAGCGACTATCTTGCCTCGATGGCGTGGAGGCTATTGCACTTAGGGGTGATGTGCGTGATGAAGAGGGATTAGCCGCTTCGATTGATGCTTGCATAGCACAATTTGATAGCTTCGATAGTATCATTAACAATGCCGGAGTTTTTACAAGTTCATTGCAATCTGATTTACCAGAAGAGCAATGGGATACCGTCATGGATGTCAATATAAAAGGTATTTGGCGAGTGTGCCGATTAACACTTCCTTTTTTGCAAGCGACAAAAGGGACGGTTGTAAATATTTGTAGTATTAATGCTTTTCGGCCTGGCTTTGGTGGTACCGCCCATTATGATGCGTCCAAAGGAGCTGTTGCTGCTTATACCCGTTCTTTAGCCAAGGAATATGCGCCTTATGGAATACGGGTCAATGCTGTAGCGCCAGGGCTGATCGATGCTGCGCAACTGCGCGAGAATGCTCCTGATTTAGTAGACGCCTATGAACAACGGGCGGCTTTGAAACAACTGGTAAAGCCTGAAGATATTGCTTCACTCGTCTGTTTTCTATCCTCTCCAGCTTCACAGGCCATGACGGGTGAAATAGTTACAGCTGATGGTGGATATGGTATGATGTGATCATGAAAATCCTCTGCATTGCCGATTCGAGAGATCCTTTAGTGTATTCAGTAAACGTTGCTGATCGTTATGGATCTGTAGATTTAATTATTTCCGCTGGTGATTTACCTCTTAAGTATTATGAATTTATCGTTTCCTCATTAAACAAACCTTTCTACTTTGTGTTTGGTAACCACCATGCCGAAGCCTTTTATGCACACAAAAGGTGTGTATGGGGCGAGCCTAGTCTCGATTATAGAAATGACCAATACCAAAAGGAGTGGGGGGTTGGTGGCGACTGTATAGATGGTAAGGTT
>CAZGDR010000046.1:0-13788 GCA_964524755.1 uncultured Spirochaetaceae bacterium | reverse complement strand
TTCCAGATAGGAGTCCACTAGCTAATGGGACACGTGCAATTATGGAAACTCCCTGCTGTTTTGCCTTGTCGAATAGCTCGGTGATGAGTTTCTGACGATATATGTTGAAAATAACTTGCAGTGAAGCAATCCCCTCTTCCTTCAGACAAATGAGTCCCTCTTCCACAGATTCAACGCTGGCTCCGAAGTCAGCAATCTTACCTTGTTTCTTCAGGTCTCTCAGAACATCGAACACAGCCCCGTCAGCCAAGACATCTTGAGGGATGCAATGGAGCTGAATAAGATCAAGTCGCTCTAAGCCCAAGCGGGAAAGGGAATTTTCTGTATGTTGAATCATCGCTTCAGGAGTAAAGTTTTCAGGCCAACCTGGATTGGAATTACGACCCAATTTAGTTGCGACATAAATCTTTTCTGGGTGCTGTTTCAAGAATTTACCAATGAACTTCTCACTTCTTCCGTCACCGTACACATCTGCTGTATCAAAGAACGTTATTCCTGCCTGAGTGGCAGTATGGAGAATTTCCATAGCTGTCTTATCTTCAATTGTTCCCCATCCTCCTCCAATCTGCCAGGTGCCGAGTCCAACCTCGGATACCATCGTCTTATCTAAACCAAAGGGTCTCTTTTTCATAACTTATCCTCCATTTGATGAGTGATAGTTAATCTTACGTAGGTACTTCCCCTAAAGTCAAGGGAGACAAAGTTTGGATTCTGTTTCCAAGCGGTACATTCATTAACCGACATCAATAAAGAAAGATAGGCAACTATTATATGGCGTCCTTACAGACAAGGAAGAAATCGTCCAAATCATCTTGGTCTGGCTATGAAATTTTTCCCATAACTATAGTGTACCAAACAATAAACCTTGGTCACGATGGGGTAAATTTTCGGTCACGACACTTCCAAAGATCTCGCTCTCAAGGTACTATGAAGAGGTAGTTATTTTTTAATAGAGAATTTGGAGGGAATCATGGAAGTAGCAAAAACTCCTGTAGCACTGGTCACTGGATCCAGTCGTGGAATTGGTCGTGGAATTGCCATGCAGTTGGCGAAGGAGGGCTTCTCGGTAGCTATCACCTACGTAGGAAACGAAGAGGCTGCCAAGCAAACAGCACAGGACTGTCGTGAACTGGCCCGCCATAGTGGCGCTTCATTTGAGATATTCAAAGCCGACATCGGTAACAAAGAAGATCGGAAGGCATTGGTAGATGAGGTATTCACCACATTCGGCACCATCGACATCCTCGTGAACAATGCCGGCATTGCCCCAAAAGTTCGCGCAGATATCCTCGACGCTTCCGAGGAATCCTTTGAAGATTTACTAAGAACCAATACGCAAGGCCCCTACTTCCTCACACAAGCAGTGGCGAAGCGGTGGCTTGAAGCTGGAATACCGTCACGGATTGAATCGGGATACAAGGTAATCTTCGTCACTAGTGTTTCGGTCGACACTGTATCTATCAACCGTGGAGACTATTGCATTTCGAAGGCCGCCTTATCTATGGCTGCCTCACTCTGGTCTATACGGTTGGCACCCCATGACATCCAAGTCTATGAGATACGACCTGGTATAGTGGCTACAGACATGACGTCTAAGGTAAAAGAGAAGTACGACTCTCTCATCGGTGATGGTCTCATTCCACAAGGGCGTTGGGGAGAACCTAGCGACACTGGCAAAGCTGTCGCTGCCCTAGCAAAGGGTTATTTCCCCTATTCGACAGGAACAGTCATCTTTACCGACGGAGGTATGCATATACCCCGTCTCTAGCCCCATAGTAAATCTAATCGAAGGGCAACATAGAAGCCGAATATTCAAATTGTGGGAATATTCGGCCTTCTTTTTATAACCAGATATTGTTTACAAGAGCATCAACGACAATGCGGGTACGAAGGTAATGACCAATAGAGCAATAATCAACAAACCTATAAAGGGTAGAACCGCATGAGTCACCTGTGATACTGTCATTTTACTGATACCAGCTCCGACATAGAGGTTTAAGCCGAACGGTGGTGTTACCATACCGATGGCAAGGTTGACAATCATGATGATACCGAAGTGGACCGGATGGACACCTAAAGCCATGACCGCGGGCAAGAATAGCGGAGCAAGGATAGTGACTGCTGCACTAGGATCCATGATCATACCAACAAGTAATAACAGTACGTTAATGAACAACAACAAAGTAAAAGGTGTCGAGGCATATTGGAGAATGAACTCGGCAAGCATTATGGGAACTTTCCTGAACGTTAGATAACGGCTCAACACAGTGGCATTGGCAATGATAAACATAATGACAGCAGAGATAGTCACCGATTTTTTGGCTATATCCAAGATTTCTGAAAACTTCAATTCCTTGTAGACGAACAAACTGACCACTAAGCTATAGACTACAGCAACTGCTGCTGATTCTGTCGGAGTGAAGACTCCAAGATATATACCACCCAACACGACTATGGGCATCATCAATCCCCAAAAAGAACTTCTAAATGAACGAAAGACTTCCTTCAACTTGGGGAAGGGCTCCTTCACATAGGGCTGTTTACGGGAAATAATATATGCTGCGACCATGAGAATCAGGCCAATCAAAATCCCTGGAATGATTCCCGCCAAGAAAAGCTGGGCAATCGACTGCTCTGCGACAACACCATACACAAGAAGAGTGATACTGGGGGGGATAATAATTCCCAACGAACCAGCGGCGCACATAAGCCCAACGGAAAATCGCTTAGAATATTTAGCCTCTTCCATCGAAGGGATCATGATTCCACCGATAGCCGCAACTGTCGCCGGAGAACTTCCTGAGAGAGCTGCAAAAAACATCGATGAGATAACACCGGTAATTGGCAGCCCTCCGTTTGTCCAACCAACCAACTTTTTAGCAAAATCAATTAAGCGCTTAGAGACACCACCTTTGAGCATGATATCACCAGCAAAGATAAAGAATGGTATTGCCATCAAAGCAAACGAGTCGATACCGGAAAACAGTGCTTGGATGATCGATCCATAACTTCTGCCAGCTTCAAAATGCATGAACAACATAGCACTCATTCCAGTAGAGATACCGATAGGGACACCAATTACAAGCAAGATTGTGAATAATATCAATACCATCATAATGCTTTATCCTCCATCGGAGCTTTGATCTTGGCAACCAACTCCATGATATAGCGAATGGCCATGAGTGAACATCCGAGGGGAATGGCCAAATAGGGGATGAACATGGGTATCTCAAGGGTGGGCGTAATGTTACCCATCGCTCTTACCCTAAAGACCAACTCCAGTCCAAACCGTGTGACCATCACACAATATCCAATGGACACTAATATAGCCAAGATTTCCACTATTCGCTGCGGAACTCGGGGGAGCAGCTTCACCAAGACATCTACTGAAGCATGTGCACCTTTTCTGACTGCCAAGCTACTGCCAAGAAAAACAAAAAGTACAATACCATAACGGGCGAATTCTTCAGCCCACACGATGGACTGACCAAACACATACCGCAACACCACTTGAATGAATATAATCAGTGAAGTAACAACCATGAGTACTGCAGGTATATCTTCTTCAAGTAAAACGAGGATTTTTTTCATAACACACTTCCATTCGGCAAGATTTGTTAGTCACCCAAGACAGTAATGTCTCAGGTGACTGGTACAAATCAGAGCCACTTTTCTTGCTTATCTCGATTTCTCGAGAGCTTCAATCAACTTGTCAGCACCATCAACAGAATTGCGGAATACATCATAAACCGACTTGGTCGCATCGACAAACTTCTGCTTTTCGGCCGCAGTGAGTTCGATAACTTCAATGTCAGTTTCTCGCAATTTATTCAAGTACTCCATATCTTCAGCTCTAGCTTGTTCCCACTGCCAGACAGATACTTCTTCAGCAACTTCGTCGACAATCTTTTTCAGATCGTTAGGAAGTGACTGGTAGAAAGGCTCACTCACAAGGAAGACATAACCGAGATAACCATGCTCACTGACAGTCATGTACTTCTGGGCTTCATAGAAGCGTCGGGTAAAGATGTTGGCTAAACTGTTTTCCTGACCATCAATAGTACCCTGTTGTAAAGCAGTGTAAAGTTCAGCAAATGCGATATCTACTCCACTGGCTCCAAGAGCAGCAAACTGGGAAATTAAAAGGGGGCTCTGAGAAACACGGAATCTCAAACCTTTCATGTCTTCAGGTGTGCGAATTGGACGAGAGTTGTTCGTCATTGCCTTGAATCCACCATCCCAGTAACCAAGAACGCGCAAGCCTTGTTTGAGCAGGTACTCATTCAAAATCTCACCAACCTCTCCATGCATAGCATTATAGACGTGTTGGGAATTGGAGAACCCGAACGGGAGGTCAAATAACTGTGTCTGCGGTACAAAAGCAGGAAGCACACCGGTGAATGGAGCATTAAACTCAATATCACCAAGTTGCATCTGTTCAGTAATCTCACGGTCATTACCTAACTGGCTATCTGGGTAAACAGAAATATCCAGTCGCCCATTGGATCGTTCTCTCACCATGTCTGCGAACATGTCAGCAGCAACACCTTTTGCGATTGTAGGTCGAACAACGTGAGCAAACGTAGCTTCAAAGACTTTGTCTTCAGCTGGTTGTGCATCGGCTTGACCAGCAGCAAAGAGCGCTCCGGTAACCAACGCCACCATTAGAATCAGCGAAATAATTCGTCTCATAACATACTCCTTAGTATTTTTTTAAAGTTCCCACGGAACTTTATTTTCATTTAACCATGTGCTTCGAGATGTTTTCCTAGCAAATAATCTCGCCAGACTATCTCGAACCAAAAATCATCTTCGGGGATCACACGGCAATCGATTTCTTTATGGATACATCCACCTTCTCGATAAATTGTAGTCAGAATCTTATCTCGGTCCTCGATCTGTTCTTCCTTGTATCGAAAAGCCGTTTCCAGATCCTTGTGGATACGTGTGCCATCTTTTTCAAACACCAGAGCAGATCCTCTACTTCCTCCCCCTCTTTTCAGGAAAGCCAGCAAAGCATGCAAGTAAACATAGTGGGTAAGCACCAAATGTCTTGTCTGAAACAACTTGGGAAGCAGATGAGGTGTATTCACACGGAGTTCGCCAAATGTATCGACTTGGCGTTTGGCATCAAGGATTTCATGTTCAAGCAAATCCTTCTCACGAACCATAGCTCCAACTCTACTCATCCGTGTTCGATATTCTTTTCGATAGGCTCTGAGATCTGACATGCCATCTGCTGGCACATTCAGTTGCTCACTTTCTGATAACACAGCCCTTTTTGCCACCTCAAAAAGTGAAGTGGCTTTCTCTTTTGCTACTAGCATGAAATCATTCCATTGTAGTTCGGGTTCCCTATAAGAACCAGCAATCTTTCTCGCTGCACGCTCAGCCCCTACTTGTCCTGAGTTTAAGGCTGTCCCACCGGGCCGTTCTACCCCGTGAGTTCCCGCAACTTCTCCCACCGGAAAAAGATGTTGGATATTCTCCGATTCCCACCAGATATCGACTGACAGACCACCATTATTGTGTTGAGAACAAACAGCGATTTCGAGTCGCTCTGTCTCTAAATCAATGTTGTGAGTCCTATAAAGCTCTACTGCTTGCGGATTCATCTTTTGCAAACGTTCATAAGGAGTAGCGCCAAAAGCCTCGGATCGTTCGAGATATGTCCTAGGGACATCTTTCAAGCGATTCAGGGAGAATGCAGTTGAACCGGAAACTGCACCAGGATTTTTAGTGAAATCTAAAAATACACGGCGACCAAGTAATACTCTTTCCCGATAGACAAGAATATCTATCAAGGAAGACCCATGATCGAGAATCTTCTTTACATCGAAAGGCCATTGGTACCCTTTCAAGAAGATTGCTTCACACATCTGGGCTGTACTTTCAAAAAATGGCTGTAGGAATTCACGCTCGTCGTTCCCGTCTGCATCGGTACTCACATAGCAGGGAATGACCTGTTGATAACTTCCTGAAACGTTCCAACGGAATTTGGTCGAGGCAAGACCAAATTGTGTTTCAGTGAGATTATTGGCTTCAGCACCAATTTCCAAGGCCAATCCGATGGCCCCAGAATGACAGGAGGGGTAGACTGAATCTTGATAGATCCCACCCGGACCTCCGGTACCAAATACCACGTTATCTGCCATGTAGAGGCACAATCCATAGGTATCATTCAGCACGTTCTTCCGAGCAATTGCTACAGCTCCAACTACCCTTTCATTGCTTGTGATCAGCGAGATCACTTCGGTCTGTTCATGGATAGGAATATTCCGTCTTTGTACTTCTTGCAAGAGAACTCTTACCATCTCCTTGGAAGTGTAAGGACCAATAGAACATCCTCGCTTGCGCGAATCATGGTCGGTTTTGTAACCGACATAGCCCCCATACTGATGGATAGGAAACGGTACTCCGAGGGAGGTAAGATAATAGAAGCTCTCTGGAGAACCAAGAGATTCGACTAAGGCCAGATCTCCATGCATAGCTCCACCCCTGTAAAGATCCTGTGCCATCATGTACGGCGAATCGGGCTCTTTACCATCGGTGGCGAGGCGGTAATAGGTCTGCTTGTCAGAACCTGTATTGTAGGAGGTCCCCCCCTTCACCGATTCGGTGAGGATTACCATGTCTTCAATCCCAAGTTGATGCAAACGATTAGCAGCTTTCAACGTAGCGGATCCACTACCAACAATCAGAGTGTGCACCTGAAATACAGGGAGCTCTATTCCATTGGCTAGGGCGATATTCTTCTTTTTCAAAACAGTTTTGCTCATATAGTTTCCCCAGGTACATAGGTATTGGTTAATTTTACTTTGGTTTTGTGCGCTGAGCGGCCAATTATTCGTCTCTTCAATATTTTTCCTGATTCCTTCCCTAACTGGTATACATTGAACCTGATCGTATCTATGCGCTGCCCAATCAGTTCAAGGGCAGGAGAATCATCATGGCCAGTTAAGGAGAAGTCATCTGGGAAAACATATCCAGTTTTCATTCCTAGATTATAGAGATACAAGGCCACGACATCATTAAAACACATGATGGCGTTATATCCTTCCTTCTTCAGCGTGTAGAGGAGATCCTGCGGGATTTCTTGCAAAGCATTGAACTCGAACACATCCTCAGTCAAGTCGAACGGTATACCAAAACGTTCACAAGCATCGGCTATTCCTAGCCGGCGTTCCTCATTGATATAAGTAATAGGTGTAAAGCCTAGGTAACAGACCTTGATCCTTGGATCGGTTTGCTGCTGGCGTTTTGCCACAATCTTCTCTAACAGAAGGGCCATAGCCTTCCCCGTATCGTAGGCTACAAAATCGTGCTTGGAAGATTCCCTATTTACCAGCAGGAGAGGAATCCCTCTATCCTCAATTTCCTTGACAGAATCTGGACGGGGTGTGGTAAATGCAAAAATGCAAGCATCGATGTCTCCCATTTTTTTGTTGTGGAAAATTTTAGCTTCCTCATGATTGATTCTGACAATAACATTGGTCTTAACGTCGCCAAAACCTTTGTACAGACCTTTGACAAATTCAGCAACATCATAGAAGAGGTTAATGTAGGGGTTGCGAGTCTCCGGCAGGAAAAGTTTGATATTGAGAATGGCGCGAGATCCTTGTTTTCTTATAGTGCGCTTTTCGTATCCTAAACGTTCCGCCGCTTCCAGAATAATTTCCCGTTTGTCGTCGCTCACGAGCACTGAATTGTTCAGCACTCGTGAGACCGTACTAGAAGAAATGTTGCATTCGTTAGCAATATCTTGGATAGTTATCCGCTTATCATTACTCATACGCTTTTATTCAACTTCTTCAGCATATCCCTATAATAGGGATCATAGATAGCACATCCATCGTGTACCTGTCCTACCATAAGTTTTGTACAGGCAGAGCAAGCTATACAGTAATTTACCTTCTCCCCCGATTCCAACTTGACTGGGAGTAATGGATCAGCAAAGCTTTGTCTGCCGAAACCGACCAGATCAATCAACCCCTTATTGAGATTTTCTTCTGCGTAATCCATCGCTTGGTCACGCAAAATACTATATGCAGATCCAATCACCTTCATATCACCAGATACTTCACGAGCCTCTTTGCAGTAGCGGAAGTGATGGAGATAGAAGTATTTGGAAGGATTCGTGGGCCTCGTAATCTCGCTTGTTACCCCGGGAATACCAGCCGATATATTCAAGTAGTCAGCACCTTCTGCTGCCATAAGGGCAATCAATTGTTTCATCTCTGAAAGGTCTTCGATATAGGAATCGGGATCTGTGGTTCCACAACCGCCTCTAATACCCTCGTACATCGAAATCCTAGAGCCTAAGACAAATCCATCTTTTCCTAGGGAAGACTTTAACTCCTTGAGTGAGCTTAGAAGGAAACGCGTTCTATTTTCGAACGAACCACCCCATTTATCATCTCTCACATTCGCTGGGCGCAATATTTCAGCTCCGAAGTAGCCATGGCACATCTTGAAGTCAATTCCATCTGCACCAGCTTCCTTGGCGAAGTGGGATCCTTCAAGCATGAGCTGACGGATATCTTCGACTTCTTGTTCAGTCAAAAGATGGGCATTTCCTCTTCCCTCTTCATACATTGCCACTGGTCGAGCAAAATCGCCAGCTTTGCGTCCTGAATGGGTCAATTGGAACAAGAGGATACCATCAGGATTCTCTTTCTTATACTCATCGACTAGCCACTTGAAGCTGTCTAGATTCTTTCGATTTATTACCAAGCCGTTTATTCTTGCTTTTGCATTCTCATCTATACTGATGGCTTCAACAACAACGGTACCCCATTTTCCTTTGGCCAATTTTACATAGCGATTACGTGTTCGATCGGATACCGCCCCTCCCGGTAGCCCATCATTACCTTCCATAGCTTGAACTACAAAGCGATTCTTGGCCTGTTTACCGCCGATTTGCATTGGTGAAAACAACATATTCCACCGTTGAGAAGCCGATTGATCCGACATGATAATTCCTCCTGGCTTGCGCCATATTACAATATTTTTTGTATGCAAACTTATATTCTTTGCATGCATAGCTTATAAAAGATAAAAATCAGCTGTCAAGAAAAATTTTAACAATCACCAATTTCCATCTTCACCACCACCGCCTCACGGGCGGTGGTCTCCCCTATCGGGGGAAATTAATCGTTTTTCAATACGACCTTCATGGTATCCGCAAAGCGATCCGATATGATATCAAAGGCCTTTTGCAATTGATCCATCGGCATTATATGGGTAATCATACGTTCTATGCGTAATTCTTCAATTAACGCGATTGCTATGGGGAAATCCCAGCAGTATCCCTGCGTACCTTGCACGCGTATCTCATGCGATACGAAACGGGTGGCTGGAATAGTAATTTCTGGTTTCTCGAAAATCCCTACGATTGTCGCTAAACCACCTTTTCTCAACCACATCATGGCCTGCACAAAGGTCTGCTCCATACCAACACACTCAAAGGTTCTGTCCACACCTTTAGAACCACCGATTTCGCGAATCATCCCCTCGACATCATCACGACGGAAGTTGAGGGTGTGAGTTGCCCCAAAATCTTTAGCTAGATTAAGTCGGAAATCATTCCCATCTACAACGACTATCTTACTAGCTCCGCTACGCTTAGCGAGAGCAGCGATCAACACCCCGATAGCACCCGAACCGATAATAACAACAGATTGTCCCAGTCGGATGTCAGCTCTCCTGACAGCGTGCACCGCTACGGCAAGAGGCTCCACTAAGGCTCCCCCTGCATAGGAGAGTTTTTCGGGTAGCTGGAAGACGTGTTCACTTTCGGCAACCACGAAATCAGAAAGAGCCCCTTCTCCCGTTCTATAGAGGAAGGTAATCTCATCACAATAATTGTAGTTCCCTTTACGGCAATCTTCACAGATTCCACAGGTCTGGCATGGCTCTACAGTAACCCGTTGGCCAACTGTTACAGTCGTTACCTCTGAGCCAACTTCAACGACATCCCCAGAAAATTCATGCCCCACAGTCGCAGGAAGAGGACAAAAAGGGTGCAATCCTTTGAAAATATGCAAATCACTACCACAAAGGGCGCTTGCTTTTACCGCAATTCTCACCTGAGTGGGCCCCAACGGTTTGTTGGGACGCTCTATAAAATCCACGACACCAGGGGAGACTACCCTACCGGTCTTATTTATACTCATACCGACTAGCCTCCTATAAATCCCAGTAGATTGATGCTCCGCGGTGAGCGGAAGAAACCATCTTTCTAAAGAGCGCAAGATAGCCTGTCGCAGGCTTTTCTACTGGCTTCCATTCCTTTTTTCGACGCTCGAGTTCTGCATCGTCAACTAAGACGGTGAGTGAACGAGCTTCAATATCAATGTGGATAATATCGTTGTTCCGAATAAGAGCTATCGGACCACCATCAAAAGCCTCTGGACTAACGTGTCCGATGGCGATTCCTCCGGTGGCTCCACTGAACCGTCCATCGGAGACTAAGGCAATATCCGAACCCATCTTCTTGCCCAGTACCGCAGCCATAAAGGTTTCCATATGTGGCATACCCGGCGACCCCTTAGGTCCTTCGTAACGAATAACCACGACATCCCCTGCCACAATTTCGTCATTGAGCATTGCATGCCACGCATCGTCCTGTGATTCGTAAACTTTAGCTGGTCCTTTAAATGACCAGAGACCACGAGGAATCGCCGAAAATTTAACAATACTGCTCTCTGGTGCCAGATTACCCTTGAGGACGGCTAATCCTCCATGGGGATTGATAGGATCATCACACGTATGAATCACATCCAAATCACTAGATCGGCGTCCTAATGACATCTCTTTGATTGTACCGAACATCCCCTTCGCCGTACTGATAATCTTATCGGCAGCGAGCATCTCCCCTACTACGGCATTTAGGCCACCAGCGCGGTCGAACTCCTCCATCGTATAGCTGGGATGGTTAGGATAGATTGCACTTATCCAAGGAACTTGAGAACTTATAGTATCGAAGAACTCAGGATCGATATCGAAACCTGCCATCCGAGCCATAGCTGGGATGTGTAGAATTGAGTTAGTGGAACCACCAGTGGCCATCATGTAGCGCACTGTATTCTCAAAGTTGTCGCGGGTGATAAGATCCAGAGGGCGTACCTTTTTATTGACGAGCTCCACTACTTTTTGTGCGGCAGCTTTGCCCAATACATGCCATTCTTCTGTCTGGCTGCGTACACTGGCATTCCCAAAGGGTGACAACCCAAGTAATTCGGCCGTAGCACACATCGTGTTTGCGGTTCCCATGAAGGGACAGGCACCTGGTGTCGGACAAGCTGAGCGAACGATAGCCTTATAATCTTCCTTGCTCATTTTTCCACCCTGATAAGCAGCATAAGCCTGCTTCGTATGGGTAAGTGTAAGCATTTCTCCATTATGGTGCCCAGCAGCCATATAGCCGCCAGTGAACATGACCGCAGGGATGTTGACCTTCATCGCACCCATGATCATGCCCGGAACGACTTTGTCGCATGTAGCAAGCATCAGCATTCCTTCGAGCATATTCAGCTCGGCCAAGGTCTCAACCTCGGTGGCAACAAGGTCGCGTGCAGGCAAGGTGTAACGATCTCCTGGAGTGTTCGAACAGATTCCATCACATATACCTGAGGCTGGCAATTCTAAAGCTAATCCACCAGCATCGTATATCTCCTGTTTGAGAGAGGCCACAACATCTTTAAACGGAAAATGTCCTGGGTTCATCTCATTCCAACTGTTGATAATTCCGATAACTGGACGCTTAGCGTCTTCTTCAGTAATTCCCATTGCATACAAAAGAGCATTCCTGTGATCTAAAGACTCTTCATTCCACTGTCGTATCATTCGTTTTCTCCTAAACTGAGTTAGCCTTTCCAACAAGATGGATCATTCCAAAAGATCGGATTATTATGCTCATTTTCAGGTCTACCTCGATATACTGAAATAGATGGTACTCACATCATGGTTACAATCTATGCATGCAAACGTTTTTTCTTTGCATGCATAGATTGTAGGTGATGAAAACCCAGTTGTCAAGGAAGTAATTTTAGATTTTTTTATCCAAAAAATTGAAAAAAATATTGGAAAAACATACTGGCTCGTGTATGCTTGAGTTTTACTATCTTAAATTTCATAGGAGGGGTTATGCTTATTGAATGTTCACGGGCTTTGTTTCGTTATATCGGATCAGGTTCACAAGATCCGACTGCTTTGTATGCACCTCATTTCTGTTGGGTTGGCACCTCCTTCATAGATGAAAATTATGATACCTGTATGGTGCTTACCAATAAGGCAACTGGGTTCTGTGTTATTACAAAGTTTGAGTTCGATCCTTGGCACTTTGATGGTGATGAAGTGACAGCAGCTATACGAGATGCGTTTGTTTTACAAAAATATGATCCCAACCAAATAGAAGCCTATCTAAAAGAGGGAGCCGACGTACGCGTTGTTTCTGGATCTGATAAATCTATCTTGAGCCGACTCAATCGTTGGCTAAAGAAAATTCTTGATTCTGAATTACCTCTACCTGAACTTGCTTCTACCTTTTCCAATAGTAAAGTAAAAATCAATGATAAACGTATCGTTCCTGTTGAGGCGATGAAGGAAGTGCTGGCAACAAATAGCAAAGAAATACTCAAAGAGATGCACGTAGTGGTGAATTTAAAAATTGTTTTGCGTTTAACTCCACAGTTTAAAGTCTTCAGAAGCTTTGAAGTCCCCATCTTTACCTCGTTTGAAAAACTCCATAGAATCATTCAGATAGCCTTTAGCTGGGATGATATGCACCTGCATCAATTCAGAATAGGACCGTATAAAGTTGGGCCTGTTCCAGAAGGAACGGGTAGTTTTCCCCCCTTTTATGAAGAAGAGGAGCTGGATGAAGAAGAATTAACACTTGGTAATCTGGGTGAGGCTTCCAAAAAATTTACCTACATTTATGATTTTGGAGATTACTGGGAACATATTATTCATGTTGGCAAACGAGAACTTCGCGATGGAGAACCTGAAGTCATTTGTACCAGAGGAGAGGGGGACGCGCCTTGGGAAGATTCTGGAGGACCATATGGATATGAATACAAGGCTACAGTTCTTCAAGATCCCGAAGATGAAGAGTACGACAGGGTCTGTGAGTGGGTTGGCGAAGACTTTTCACAGGAATTTGATAAGGATATCATCAACGCAAGGCTAAAGGGGATCCTGTTAAAGCCGACGCGAAAAAAATGGTTTTAAGGCAACGTGGGGTAATAGGAATTAATTTTAGGGCCTCTCTGATTTAGCGGAGAAGATTTTAGCCCTGCGCTATGTATACAGACTTGATTCGATGATGCCCACAAGTGGTCGCATGTGGCAAGAATTGCAATACAAATGAAAGTTAAAAATAAGTCGACTGGAAAGGACAAGAAATACCCAAAAACCACTTGTTGTGCCGTTATCACCGGATGTCAGCAATGCTCTTGCCGACTATATGCTGAATGTATCCATCACCTTTCATATTTATTTTACTAAGGGTGTTTCCCGTACAAAAATACCAACCAAGGCATATACTTGAGCAAAAGCTGGAAAGCTCTTCAACTTGAAGTGGCCCCCCTACCCTTTGTCACACTTGTATCACATATCTTAGAAATAATGGGGAAACATGTATTCGTAAAAGTTAGAGGTATGGTTACCAGTTATCACTGGTTGCCACATGAAGGTACTTCGATCAGGGCCAGCTCGATTGTCACAATGAATGTTGCGTAGTGGATAATCCTGTTTTCAAATTAGATTGTTAGCTGAGGGAGGGAA
>CAZGDR010000045.1:0-14035 GCA_964524755.1 uncultured Spirochaetaceae bacterium | reverse complement strand
GCATTACCTCAAAGCCCACAATTGCTCAAACAGATCCTCATGGTCAGTGGCTTTGATAAATATTTTCAAATTGCCCGTTGTTATCGTGATGAAGATGCACGCGGTGATCGTCAACTAGAATTCACCCAACTTGACTTAGAAATGAGTTTTGTAAAGCGTGATGATGTGCTCTTGCTCATGGAAGAACTCTTTAACGATGTGTTCAAAAAAGTGATGCAGGTTGACCTCCCTCAACATTTCACCCGTCTGAGCTGGTTCGATGCTATGAATACCTATGGTGTTGATAAGCCCGACCTCCGCTATGACTTACCGTTGGTGGATGTAGTAGATTTAGCCGAGAGAAGTTCATTTGGCACCTTTAAGACCGTCATAGAAGGGGGAGGGGTCGTAAAAGCTCTTAAAGCACCGGCCTCTTCCGAGTTAGCTTATACCCGTAAATACATCACAGCTCTAGAAGATGCAGCCAAAGTATATGGGGCCAAAGGGTTGGCTTGGATGAAGGTTGGAGCAGACAACACCTTAGAAAGTGGCGTCTCAAAGTTCTTTGTAGGCTTGGAAGCTGACTTTATTGAACGCATGGGAGCTACTGAAGGAGACATGATTGTCTTTGTTGCCGATAAGTGGAAACAAACCTGTAATTCTCTTGGTGCAGTGCGTACCAAATTAGCCCGCGACCTAAATTTGATTGACCCTAAGACCTTTGCCTTCTGTTGGATTATTGATTTCCCCTTATTCGAATTTAACGAAGATAAAGGGCATTGGGAGGCAGCACATCATATGTTCAGTATGCCGCAAGCCCAATACTTGGATACTCTTGAATCCGATCCTGGAAGTGTAAAAGGTGACTTATATGACCTCGTTCTCAATGGATACGAAGTTGCTTCTGGATCGATAAGAATCCATGATGTAGAATTACAGAAACGTATTTTTAGAATTTGTAACATTCCCGATGAAGTGGCAGAAGAGCGTTTTGGGTTCCTGCTTGAGGCCTTCCGTTATGGTCCCCCACCACACGGTGGAATAGCACCGGGCATTGACCGTATGGTGATGGTGATGGCTGGTCAAACTTCGATTAAAGAAGTAATTGCTTTCCCCAAAAATACAGCAATGATCTCCCCGATGGATGATGCCCCTTCTTATATCGATCAAGCCCAGTTGGATGAGTTGCATTTATGCATCAAACAACCGAAAAAGAAAGATTGAATACTCGCACATATGCCATTATAGGGGGCGGAGCAGCTGGTCTTTTTACTGCAGTAAACCTGGCGGAAAGAATTCGTGAACGGGGCCTACAAACTACTATTACGGTATTTGAACGTAATAGTATGGTAGGCCAAAAACTCCTTTTAACGGGAGCAGGACAGTGCAATCTCACCCGCCAAGCCTCAGTTGCCCATATGATAAAGCATTATGGTGAACATGGTTCTTTTTTGCGGCATGCTCTCACAGAACTCTCTCCTGCACTGACTGCAAGGAAATTTGAACAACTAGGTCTCCCTTTGTTAGTGCGAAGTGATGATAAAATCTTCCCCGCTTCACTAAAGGCAAGCGATGTAGTACATATCCTCTATGAGACGTGCCAAAAATATGGTGTGATCTTCAATCAAGAACGTCGTATCACAGATATTGTGAAAAAAGATAATACATTTCTACTCTTTGATAGCCACGGTTTTTCCCAAGCGGCTGACCGCGTAGCACTCTGTACAGGGGGGTGTTCTTTTCCAAAAACAGGGTCGACTGGTGATGGCTATGCCCTCGCCCAAAAACTAGGACATACGATTGTGCCACCCCATCCAGGTCTCTCGGGTGTCAAAGTAACCTCTACCGATATTTCATCCTGCAGTGGCATTTCCATAGATGCAGTCACCCTAACCTATACGGATAGAGCGGGAAAGAAACGAGAAGCGCAGGGAACTGTGCTCATTACCCATAAGGGGTTATCAGGTCCGCTCATCTTAGAACAAAGTCGTTATTTTTCAACCAACCAAAAAATTTCAATCGCTTGGGTTCCCCACCTAGGGAAAAAGCAGTCTTTGATTGAGCAAAAGATTTTAGAAGCGTGTGGTAAGCGAGGTGCTGCACAGCTTTCAACAATAATCCATGCTCTAGGCATACCAGTAAAATTAACCACATGGCTCCTTCAAGAGGCCTCTGTAGCGGGGGAACGCAAGGCCGCAGAAGTTGGGCGCAAGGCTATTACTCCACTAGCAGCTCTCCTTGCAGCGCATGAGTTTACTATTTCATTGGAAGGGGCTTTCGCACAAGCTATGGTAACGGTGGGGGGGATCGATCTTAAGGAAGTACATCCTAAGACCATGCAATCAAAACTGGTTGGAGGACTCTTCTTTGCTGGGGAGATTCTCGATTTTGATGGAGACACCGGCGGATACAATCTGCAAGGAGCCTGGTCAACCGGCTTTGTAGCTGCGCAGTCAATGATCGATAATTAAGCTTGTTCCTTTACGACTCAATTATATTTTAGTATCCTTGTTATATATTAGAAATTAAGGAGGCCTTTTATGGGTTCTAAAACACATATTGTTTCAAAATTTGCTAAGCATGATGGGCGTTTGATTACTGATTCTGGAGCATCAGTGACACTCGGGACTAGAGCTGAGACTTTTTCAGCCTACGAGTTATTATTGGGCGGACTCTCACATTGCTTATTTAGTACATATGAATCTATGGCTGAAAAGATGCAGTTAGAATATAGCGGCATGGATATGAACGTTACTGGGGTCAAACGTGATGAGAAAGTAGCGACACTCCAGACCGTAGATATAGAAGTTTTGGCTAAGGGTGTAGTTGACCAAGCTAAATTCGAGAAGGCTTTTGAAATTTCAACCCGTTATTGTTCAATCTTTAACACACTCAGCCAAGTCGCCAAGATGCGTTGGAATATTACGTACGCGTAACTTTAATTGTTGTAAACATGGTTGATATGGTACAATAGGAGACATGATAATCCAAGAACATGAACGCTATAGTATGATTCGTCTCTTTGAAACCTTTATAGTAGCATTGGGACGTTTAGTTGATAACGATAGCGTTCTGTTTACTTGGCGTAAAAATCATATCACAATTAGTCACCGATTAGCTCAGCATCTCGGGCAGGTAATGTTCGAAGAGCTACCTGTTCGCCATCAAGAAGCCTATATCGTAGATTTATGCGTTCCTGTTTTGGAAGATACACGAGCTATTGCACCCGACATCCTCATTCACGACCGCAATGAAAAAGAGCCTCATCGCCTTATGGCAGTGGTTTGTAGAGAGGGGTATCTCACCGAAAAAGAATTGCTTAATCTACATGATTTTAAAGTCGAGGCTGGCTGTCATCTAACATTAGCCGTTGCCTTTTTACCGCAGAAAGATTATATCCTCATTTACCGGGCTGACGAGGCAACTATTGATTATTATCACTTTTTTTATGAGGAAAAACATTGTCAGCTTTTTAAGCGTCGCCAAATCAGCGATGTGGTGAGCGACAGTCGGCAATTAAAGCTGGGCATTAAGACGACGCGACAAAGATCCGCCCTACTCCGATAAGTTTATTAACAAGTCTTTTTTGGGCATCCTCACATCCATTCCAAGGCGAATGAGTATGTTCTGCTTTATACTTTTGGGTCGTCCATAAGACTTCCTCTTCCAAGCGCTGGAGATTCTGATGTACTAAGGTGGTAAGAGCAGCTGAGAAGACTTGGTGTTCTTTAGCATCCAAAATAGAAGGGGCCATACGTAAGAGGCTTTCCATATGGTGCAGACAAAACCCTTTGCTTTGACTTAATTCGTCTCTAAACTCAAGGTCTTTTTGCCATAAATAGATAACAGTATAGGTATAGCGAAGTAGCCTACCCTCCATCTTTTTACAGATCAGACATCCTTGCTCCCGGTCGTGTACCGCAGTAAGTAAATCTTGCACCGATTTTTTTAAGGTACGCCCAGGCTTCCCTTTCTCGATGCGTGAAATTAGTGGAGTGAGCTGGCTTAATGTTTGTTGTAGATAGGTATGTGAGATGAGTGCTAGAGACTGCGGTTTACCAGCGGTTATGAGATCATCCCAATGATGTGGACAGAACCCTATCTGATTAACTTCGACTCTGGTTTCAGGATGCATAACGGATGTCCCTAGATAATAAGCAACGGCATGGGTATGTGCCTGTTGCATAAGATCACACAGAAAACATTCACTACCGCTTCTTACCCCGTCCCAGACGGGGATTGTTTCTAGTTCATACTTCATACGAGTTCCAGGTTATTCACCCCGTTTCATACGGAGAAGTTCTTCACACCGTTCTTCATCGAGAGCACTGGTTTCCCACCCTTTGCCGGTGGCAGCTAAAGTTTCGGTAATATAGGTCATGTGGGCACTGTTTTCTAAGACTTCAATAAGGTCGAAGGCTTGTATAAGAGTAGTCCCAACAGTGAGCACTCCATGATTTTCCATGAGAACAACATTCGAGGTCTCCAAACATTTTGCTACCACATCAGCTAAGCCTACAGTTCCCATACGGGCATAAGGGGCAAAAGCAGGTTCTTCCAGTAAGAACCAAGATTCAGCTAAAAGGCGTGTATTTACCGGTCGTTTCATCGCAGTAAAAGCTGAAGCATAGCTCGGATGAGCGTGTACGATGGCTTGCATATCCTTGCGAGTCAATAAAGCTTTGCGATGCATTTCAGATTCAATACTTAACGGCAGATGTGGAGTTAGATTTTCCCCATCCATAGTGACTATTGCAATGAGGTCAGCCGTGAGATTGGCTTTATCTAATTGACTAGGTGTTATGCAAAAAAGATCATCTGTCAAACGTAGACTAATATTGCCCCCACTTGTGGTGGTAAGGCGGCAAGTATAAAGTCGGCTCATTAAGTCAGCAACTTGTTTTCTTGCTTCAGAGAATTGCTTGATATCCATATCTTCCTCCACAGATACTTTACCTGTTTTCAACAGGAAAGAGAAGAGTACACCGTTGAGCAGTACTAGCCATTCTGGTACAATGCGCCTGATAAGGAGTTACCACATGAGAATGTCACGCATCTTTTCTCGAACACGACGAGAAGCACCCGCAGGGGCAGAAAGTTTAGGATATGGCTATCTAGTCCGAGCTGGATTTATTCAGCAACTGGGAGCTGGAATTTTCTCTCTATTACCCCTAGGGTTTCGTTCAATTCGGAAGATTGAAGCTATCATCCGTGATGAGATGGAAAAGATTGGGGCCCAAGAGTTATTGATGCCTGTGGTAAACCCAGCCGATATTTGGAAAGAGACTGGACGTTTTTATAGTATCGATAGGGAAATGAGCCGTTTCCAAGATCGCGTAGGGCGCGATATGGTTTTGGCGATGACGCATGAAGAGTGCGTTACTGATATTGCCCGTTTTGAGATTGACTCCTATAAACGTCTTCCCCAGCTCGTCTATCAACTCCAGACGAAGTGGCGTGATGACCCTCGCCCTCGAGCAGGTCTTATCCGCGTTCGCGAATTCACCATGAAAGATTCTTATAGTTTTGATCGTGATTACGCAGGTTTAGAAAAACAATATCAGGCCCATTATGATGCCTATTTCAGAATATTTGATCGTTGTGCACTCCCCAGCATTGCTGTTGGATCCGATTCAGGGATGATGGGAGGCAAAATTGCCCATGAATACATGTACCTTTCACCCATTGGTGAAGATACTATTATCACATGTGAAACATGTGGTTATACAGCTAATCGACAAATTGCAACTTTTGTCAAAGAGCATACCAGTGAAAAACTTTTACCCCTAGAAGAGAAATACACTCCAGAGTGTCCTACCATTGAAGAGTTAATCCACTTCCTCTCGATCCCTAAAACAAAAACCGCTAAAGCATTGTTTATGATGGGAACATTTGTCGATAGTACGACCGGCGACGAATCAGAAAAATTAATTGTGGGAGTCATTCGCGGTGATTTAGATTTTGAAGAAAATAAGTTGCAAAATGCCTCTAAGGCTAATGCATTACGTCCAGCCCACGTCGATGAAATTAAAAAAGCTGGTATGGAACCAGGATTCGGCAGCCCCATCGGGTGTTCTAAGGATGTCTTGGTTTTAGTGGATGAATCAGTTGCTTATGCCAATAACTTAGTTGCCGGGGCCAACAAAGTTGATTATCACTTGCTTAATACTAATTATGGTCGCGACTACGACGGCGAAGTCGTAGATATCGCTTCAGCTGCAGAAGGGCACAAGTGTAGTGTTTGTGGAGAACCCTTAACTAAAAGTAAAGGGATAGAGATTGGTAATATCTTCCAACTGGGGACTCGTTATTCAGAAGCGATGCATTGTATGTACCAAGATGAAGATGGTGTACGCCGCCCAGTAGTTATGGGATCATACGGCATTGGTGTAGGTCGCCTACTAGCCTGCCTGGCTGAGGAGTACCATGATGAGTCAGGCTTACAGCTCCCCATTGTAGCTGCTCCCTACCAAGTACATGTAGTCTCACTGGTCAAGGATACTGAAGTTGCAGAGGGAATTTATAAGCAGTTAGAAGAAGCCGGGATTGAAGTTCTCTATGATGACCGCAAGGAATCAGCGGGAGTTAAGTTTGCAGATGCAGATTTGATAGGCATTCCCATCCGCATTACTTTAGGAAATCGGAGCCTAAAAGAGGGCAAAGTTGAACTCAAGCTCAGATCTACACCTGATGCAACACAACAGATACCTCTGTCAGACCTCACCACAGAGGTGCTGAAAATCATTGCAGACCTCCATAAAGCAATCGATGAGGCTATGGTTACAAGAGAAAGATAATCTTATTTAGCTCCGGCTTCTCTGAGAATTTTAACCACATAGGAACGGCGTGCCATGCGAGCGTAATCGAGGGCTGAACGATCTTGATAATCTCTTGCGTTCACATCACTACCAGCTCGAATAAGAGCTGAGATGACCCTTGTTTCGTTGCCGCTGTTCACCGCCATGATAAGGGCGGTTTCTCCCAAATAGTTAATGTCGTGGACATCACTTCCGGCTTCAACTAAGGCATCAATGATTTGGGCATTAGGATTATGGTTAGCAGCTAATTGTAAAGCAGTCGATTTATACTGGGGCTCTCTTTCAAATACATCGCTACCAGCTTCAACTAGAGCTTTAACAATCTCAGCGCTGGAGTTAAATAAGGCGGCCCTCATCAGAGGTGTTAGCCCAAAAGAATCAGTACTATGTACATTGGCTCCTTTTTGTAACAACTTCACCACTTCCGTTGCATCTTTAGCATTATCGATTGTGGTCAACAGTTTTTCCTGTAGCTTTTCTTGATTCATGCGTATACCTCCTTGTTAAGTTTCATCTACACTCTAACTATCGTCAATAAACCGCCAATAGTAAAGGGAATTATATGCACGCTAAATTTGTTGCCCCTTAGAGCTAACCCATAGTACTATGAAGGCATGATTACCAAAGAACTTATTAAACGTGTTCCTAAAGTGGAATTACACGATCACTTAGATGGGGGGCTACGCCCACAGACTATTATAGAGTTGGCTGAGACCCACAATATAATGATACCCAGTCAGGACCCTCAGGAGCTTGCTGAATGGTTTTCACGAGGTTCTGACCAAAAGAACTTATCACTCTACCTTGAGACTTTTGCTGTCACCGTGGCTGTGTTACAAACCCGCGCGGCATTATATCGAGTTGCCGTTGAAGCTATCGAAGATTTAGCTGCCGATACTGTAGTCTATGGAGAAATTCGATTTGCACCCATCCTCCATACCAAGCAAGGCCTGAGCCTTGAAGAAGCCGTCATGGCAGTCCTTGATGGATTAGATGAAGGCAAGCGCAGAACAGGTATGGCCTATGGGCTGATCCTCTGTTCTTTGCGAGATCAAGATCCCCAGTTATCACTCGCGGTTGCCAAACTGGCCGTTGCATATCGTTCACATGGGGTCGTCGGCTTTGATTTAGCTGGTGATGAAAGTGGGCACCCTCCCAAAAAACATGTAGAGGCCTTCCAATACATCCGCAACCAAAACTTTAACATTACCATCCATGCAGGGGAAGGCTTCGGGCTTGAGTCGATCTGGCAGGCTATTCAAGTCTGTGGTGCCCATCGTATTGGACACGGGACCCGTTTAGTCGAAGATATGAATATCACTGGTACTAAAATTGAAAAAATGGGTTCTCTTGCTCATTTTATGCAAGATCGAAGAATTCCAATTGAGATGTGTCTCAGTAGTAATGTTGATACGGGAGTGACCACTGATTTTAATAACCATCCATTCAATATCTTCTTCCGTAATAACTTTCGAGTATTCCTCTGTACTGATAACCGCCTCATGAGCGCCACCACTCTTTCCAGGGAGTATGAGATTGCAGTTGCCCATTACGGTTTGACATTACGAGATGTAGAGAAGATTACAATAAATGCTATGAAATCGGCTTTTATTCACCACAACGAAAAAATTAAGATTATTTTTGATGTCATTAAAAAAGGGTATGCTGATTTACGTTCAGAGTGGGGCTTAGTCGACTAAAGGTTGCGTTTCCATTCCTCAATTGGGTTTATCCGCAAACGCAGAATGAAGTAGAGGTAGGCGAAACCGAATCCAGCTAAGTGGGTAAGGTGGGCAACTCCTTGGGAGCTACCGGTAATTTGGTTAAATATTTCTAGGACTGTATAGCCAATTACGAGCACTGGAGCACGTATTGGTATAATACCAAAGATAAAGACACGAGCTGAGGGGTAGAGGACTGCAAAGGCTAGTAAAACGGCATAAATAGCACCTGAAGCACCTACTAAGATAATATTTTTTCCTGCGAGTAAATATGAAATGAGGGAAAATACCCCTGATAATACTCCGGTAAGGAGATAAAAGAGTAAGAACTCTTTACTCCCAATCCTTCGTTCAACCGGCGTCCCAAACATAAACAACCCAAACATATTAAAAAAGAGATGGCCAAAGCCTCCGTGGACAAACATGTAGGAGAGGACCTGCCAGTACCAATGGCGGTAGAGGATATAGCTTGGGACCATGGCTAAATACCCATAGAGACGAGGGACGAGCATCATTAAAAAGTAAATTGCTGCATTAATAATGATTAATTTTAGAGTTACGTTGGTATAGGTATACCGAAATTTTTTGTTGAGTATTGTATTAGCCATAGGAGAAACATATCCATCATTAGACAAATCGTCAATTGTGCAACAGTTGCGCATTCTCGTTTTGGTGTGATAATTATTCACACCAAGCAAGACTCTTTTTTCTTAAATTCACGCTAAAAGAGTATGTTTTTAGGCTAAAACACATCATTTTAGCCCTTTTTACCATAAATTAAGGAGTTGGCATGAACAATGCATATAGTATTGTACAGAGCAACAGTTTTTTCATACCTCCTTTAGTGTGATTTTCCTTGGAGGCCAGCGGAATTCTCTCCCCACCCCAACAACCCTCCCGCTGGCTTCCTACTTTTTCCCACCAACTTACCATAATCCCCCCACTACTCTGGCAAGTAAAATTATGTTAGAATCTTTGCATGGCCAAAAATAGACGAGATACAGCTGATTTTTACACACTCAAGGCACGCAAAGAGGGCTACCCTGCCCGCTCTGTTTATAAACTTGAAGAGATACAGCAGAGTCATAGAATAATTCGCCCAGGTGACACGGTGTTGGATGTGGGGGCAGCTCCCGGCAGTTGGACCCTCTATACTCATAAGAAACTATTGAAAGGGAGAGGGTCTATCATTGCGGTAGATTTAAATCCCTTAGCCATCAACCCTATCCCTCCCACAGTTACGAGTTATACTGGGGATGCCTTCAGCACTGAGATTCGCGAGAAATTAGTTTCACACGGACCCTATAATGTGATTATTAGTGATGCGGCTCCGATGACCACAGGTATTAGGACAGTCGATACCTCACGTAGTGAATGGCTCTCTGAGCAAGTACTCTTTTTAGCTGAGGAGCATTTGAAGGTACATGGGAATCTTGTTATTAAGATTTACCAAGGTGGTGGTGAAAGAGAGATTCTTGCTCGAATGCGTCAGATATTTACTAAAGCTAAGGCTTTTAAGCCAAAAGCAAGCCGATCTGATTCCTTTGAGTTGTTTCTCATTGGGCTAGACCGGCTTCCTCCTAGTTAACTGCTTTTCTCCGCTACTTTCGATGTATTAACATCCATTTGCGGGAAGGGAATCTCAATATTTTCTGCTCGGAATCTTTCTAAGACATCATGGTGGAATCTAAAATGGACTTTCCAGTAATCACTTGGTGCTGTCCAAGGTCGAACTATGATATCGACCGAATAGTCTTTGAGTTGCGTCACTTCAATAACTGGTGCAGGATCAGGTAAGACTTCAGGATAACTCGAGACTATATCTCTGAGAACTTGCTTCGCTTTGTTAATATCACTGTCATAGGCAATCGAGACACGCATTTCGACACGTCTTCTCTCGGTGTAGGAGTAGTTCACAATAGCTTGGCCCCAAATAAGTTTGTTAGCCATGATTACCCGCTTATTGTCGGGAGTGGCTAAGGTAACACTCATCATGTCCATATCACGAATGGTTCCGTTCATGGATCCTATTTCAACATAGTCGCCGATCCTAAAGGGGGCATTCAGGACAATCATTACTCCGGCCAGTAAATTGCCTAAGGTCTCTTGGAAAGCAAACCCTAAGATAAAACCGGTTATACCCAGACCAGCAATAATAGGGGCAAGGCTAACTCCCATTTGGCCCAGCACGATCAACATTACGAACACCCAGCCTATTACAGAAATAATTTTTAACAGAAAGTTTGCCATCAGCTCATTGATTTTTTTGCTCCTGGCAAGCATTCTACCAAAAACTTTGCGTAGGATCGTAATTAATATTTTTCCCACTATAAGAATGAGGAGAATCGATATCGCTGTAATTAGTAATCCAACAGCTTCCTGGTTGAACCAGAGTTGTACCGATTCCCAGAATGAACGAAATGTAACTTGTCTAGTCATACGTGCCTCCCGGCGGCCATTTTATTTTATTGTATCATAAGTAAAGGGGCCGAAGCCCCTTACTATTTATCTGGCCAGTAAAGCATTCAATCGCTTTACAAATTCAGCTGGATCTTTAAGCATAACCCCTTCATTGAGTAACGCTTGGTCGAGTAACATTTGAGAAAGGTCATGAACATAGGTCTCATCAGTTGAGTCCGCTATTTTTTTCACCACAGGGTTCTCAAGGTTAATTTCCAAAATTGGTGTACTTTCAGGTAGATCTCCCTGCCCCATAGATTTTAAAATCTGTTGCATTTGTACGGTCATATCATCGTCAGCAACGACAACAACAGCTGGAGCATCAACTAACCGGGAAGAGACGACTACGTCCTTAACCCGCTCTCCTAAGGCTGTCTTAATCTTCTTGACAACATCTTTGCCTTCTTTAGATTTCTTTTTATTCTCTGCTTTATCTAATTCATCCACGGCACCGGCTTTGTTTATCGCTTTTAGCTCGATCTCTTGGTATGTCCCAATCGAAGGAACCACGATGTCATCAATATCATCGGTCATGAGCAAGACTTCAAGGCCTTTCTTACGATACCCTTCGAGTAAGGGAGAACGTCTAACCACCTCTTCATTGCCTCCAGCGAGGTAATAGATAGTTTTCTGATCCTCTTTCATTCTTTCCTTGTAGGCGGCTAGGCTTGTATAGCCTTCAACTTCAGAACTCTTGAAGCGTACCAGCTCAACTAAGGTATCTCGGTTAGCATAATCGCTGTAGAGTCCCTCTTTCAGAGGCCGGTTAAACTGTTCTGCAATTTTAGTATAGAGTTCAGGATTCTGCTCAGAGATCTTCTTTAATTCACCTAAAATCTTTTTAACCGAGGCTGTTTTAATATTACTCATAATCCTGTTTTGCTGCAGGATTTCACGACTCACGTTCAATGGTAAGTCTTCGCTATCAATGATACCACGTACAAAGCGGAGATAAGGGGGTAATAATTCTTTTTCGTCATCGGTGATATAGACACGTTTAACATACAACTTCACCCCAGGCTTGTAGTCGGCATGGTATAAGTCAAACGGAGCTTTAGAGGGGATATAGAACAAGGTAGTATACGTGTTGACCCCTTCAGCTTGGGTGTGAACGTAATAAAGCGGATCTTCGCTATCATATGATGTATTCTTGTAGAATTCATTATAGTCTTCAGCACTCAGTTCACTTTTACTCCTACGCCAAAGAGCGGCTGCACTATTAATTTGTTCAACTTTATGGGTTGTCCCTGTTTTCTTACCTTTATCATCGTAATCATCTTGGTCATATTCAAGGAAGATGGGGAAAGCAATGTGGTCTGAATAGCGTTTGATCAAGCGATCTAGAGTCCACCGGTTAGCATACTCTTCTCCGTCTTCATTCAGGTAGAGAGTAATGGTAGTTCCTTGCGTTTCACGTTCAGCTTTTTGAAGGGTAAAGGTTCCCTTACCAGTTGAGGACCATTGCCAAGCTTCTTCTGAGCCGGCTTTACGACTTACAACTTCTACTTTTTTAGCGACCATAAAGCTACTATAGAAGCCAACACCGAACTGACCAATCAAATTGGAATCTTTCTTTTCATCATCGCTCAAGTTTTTAAGGAATTTTTTAGTTCCTGAGCGAGCAATAGTTCCTAGATCATCGGCTAGATCATCGTGGCTCATACCTACTCCATTATCACTCACGACCAATACTTTGTTTTTGTCTTCGTCGCTAAAAGAGATGTCGATACGTGGAGTGTATTCCAAGTCTTTGAATGCTGGATCAACTAAGGCTAAATATTTTAGTTTATCTAAGGCATCAGACGCATTACTGATGAGTTCTCGTAAAAAGATCTCTTTGTGTGAGTAAAGCGAGTGAATGATGAGGTGTAATAGTTCAGATACCTCTGTTTTAAATTTCTTTTTTTCCATGAGTTCCTCCGGATATTGTGTGTATACCAGAAGGTAAGATAGTATTTTTTTCTTCAATCGGCAACGCTTTGATTAACTTTTTCTCCATTCTGGGCTATGCTAGGATATGCGTTTTTCACAGCCTACAACAGCTCGCCAGATTAATCGACTTCGGGTACTTAATTTCATTGCCCTCAATGAGGGGCTCTCACGGGCTGACGTGTCAAGAAAATTGGGTTTGAATAAGGTGAGTACTAGTGAAATTGTAGATGTTCTGGTTACAGAAGAGATCGTCATTGAAACGGGTACGAGGACGACTGCAGCCGGTAGACCTCCTATAACTCTAGAACTCCAAAAAGATTTTAAGATGGTCTTAGCCATTGATGTTGGAACCCGTAATACTTCAGTTGCTCTGGTTAATCTTGTTGGTGACATGCTTCGTTTTGAGCGCTTTCCCACTGCCAAAGATCCCCAACCTGAACAAATGGCTGCCACAATAATTCAAGCGACCAATAAGTTCCTTGCCCGTATGAAAGACCCAAAGGCTGTTTGTGGCATGGTTGTCTCCGTTAATGGTGTAGTAGAACCTGCTACAGGGACCATTCTGAGAGCAAGTCAATGGAACTGGGAATCGGTACCATTGGCTTATGCTTTATCAAAGCATATCCCCTTCCCTGTTATTGTAGAGAATAACGTTAAAGCAATGGTACTTGGTGAACGTTGGTTTGCCAATATCTCAGAAGAGACCTCTTATTTTTATGTAAACTGGGGTGAGCATATAGGGGCAGCGTGGTTAACCGCAGGTAAGATTATGGACCAAGACTGCCAATTTGGTCACATTCCTCTCACTACTACAGGATTGTGTCGCTGTGGTGCTACGGGTTGCCTTGAGACTCTGGCAGCAGGTTGGGCTTTAATAGAAAGCGTACCAGGAGCATCTTCGGTAAAACAACTCTGCACTATGGCAGAATCTTCAGCGCCAATTAAGAAGAAATTAGAATTAGCTATGCAAAGCATGGCTCAAGGTCTTATCTTTGCTTCAGCTATTTTACGCCCACAGAAAATTATCATGGGTGGAGGAGTATCTGCGCTACCTGAACAGTATTTTGAAATTCTACAAAATACATTCCAGACCAAATCTTCTCCCTTAATCAGAGAAAGTACGAG
>CAZGDR010000044.1:0-14379 GCA_964524755.1 uncultured Spirochaetaceae bacterium | reverse complement strand
TCAGGACTATACAAAGGGTTATGAAAGAGCAGAAAAAATTAATTTATCCACCATAATATCACTTATCATTTCTATATCTAGATTGCTATAGCAATTTCTAAATACTCTAGATTATTTTTCCTTCACTTGTTCAATTACCACTTTATGAGTACTTTTAAAAAAAGAATGAGGGAGTGGTCATTAACAATTTGGTTTTAGACCGAGTTTAAAGTTTAATCACAACTACATAGGTTCTTCCTTTTTCTTGCTTATTAGGAGGCTATTGTGAACAACCAACATTCAGACTCTGTTCAAACTGACCATTCTCACCATGATCACCATGCCATGATGGTTCAAGATTTCAAGCGAAGATTCTTTATATCTTTGATACTTACTATACCGATCCTACTGCTTTCACCCATGATCCACTCGTTCATGGGAGTTGATTGGAGCTTTTCAGGATCTTTATACATTCTGTTTGCCCTTTCTACCATCCTTTTCTTCTATGGAGGTAAACCATTTCTCACAGGTGCAAGAGATGAACTAAAAGAGCGCTCTCCAGCCATGATGACTCTTATTGCCTTTGCCATCATCATCGCCTACCTTTACAGCACTGCCGCCATATTCTTTCTGGAGGGTAGTGACTTCTTCTGGGAACTGGCAACCTTAGTAGTCGTTATGCTCTTGGGCCATTGGATAGAGATGAAATCGGTCATGGGGGCTTCTCGGGCTCTGGACGAACTCCTCAAACTTCTACCGGAAAAAGCCCACCTCATCCAAGAAGATGGGACTATCAAAGATGTTGAAGTGACAGAACTGAAAGCAGGGGATGCCATACTAGTAAAACCGGGAGAGGCCATCCCCATCGATGGCGAAATCTTTGAAGGAACATCAGAGATCAACGAAGCCATGATCACTGGAGAATCAGTGCCGGTTGCTAAGACCCAAGGCGATGAGGTCATAGGAGGTGCTCTTAATGGTGATGGTCTACTTAAATTCACGGTCAGCAAAGTTGGGGACGACACCTTTCTCTCTCAGGTTAAACGTCTTGTAGAGGAAGCCCAGAATTCTAAATCCAAAAATCAGCGATTGGCAGATACAGCAGCTAAATGGCTCTTTTACATCGCTGCAAGTGCGGGAACTATTACTTTTATCGCATGGATGCTTATCCGAGGGGACCTAGCATTTTCCATTGAGCGAGCTGTAACCGTTATTATTATCTCCTGTCCCCATGCTCTAGGACTGGCAATACCGTTAGTTACTTCCATGTCCACCAGCATTGCCGCAAAGAATGGACTATTGATTAGAAATCGCCTTGCTTTTGAAGAAGCACGAAACCTCGATGCCATTGTCTTTGATAAGACGGGCACCCTCACAAAAGGAGAATTCGGGGTCACCGACGTGCACCCTATCGACATTACAGAAAAAGAACTACTCACCATTGCCTACTCGGTAGAGGCAAATAGTGAACATCCGATAGCCCAAGGAATTGTTAGAAAGGGAGAAGAGCTTTCTATTAAAGCCAAAAAGGTCTCTAACTACCAAAGTCTCCCCGGCAAAGGATTGGAAGCGACCATCGACGGTAAAAAGATACACGTGGTCAGTCCCGGTTATATGAAAGCTGAAAAGATCGCGTTTGACGAAGACACTTATGAAAAGTTAGCAAAACAAGGCAAGACCGTCGTCTTTGTAGTAGAAGACAATATCCTTCTAGGTTTTATCGCTCTGGCGGACCAATTACATGATAATGCGTTGGAAGCGATCACAACAATCCAAGCGATGGGCATTGAAACCATCATGCTCACTGGAGATAACCAGAGAGTGGCTTCTTATGTAGGGGAAAAGTTGGGTATAGATACAGTTATTGCAGAAGTGCTGCCACAAGACAAGTCAGAGAAGATAGTAGCGTTGATGAAAGAGGGTAAGCGGGTTGCCATGATCGGTGATGGGGTAAACGATGCTCCTTCCCTAGCCGCAGCAGATCTCGGTATCGCAATCGGAGCTGGAACTGATGTGGCCATAGAGACAGCTGATATAATCCTTGTAAAAAGTGACCCCCTCGATATAGTCAATCTACTCAAGCTAGCTAAGGCCACCTACTCTAAGATTGTTCAGAACCTCTTCTGGGCTACAGCGTATAACGCCATAGCTCTTCCCTTAGCCGCAGGAGTACTATACAACCAAGGGATTGTCATCAGCCCAGCCCTTGGGGCAGCCCTGATGTCCTTAAGTACCATCATCGTGGCCATTAACGCGAGACTGTTGAAAATAAAGAAAGATTAATAGAAACAGGCACAGTTTCTATGTTCCCACTCTCTTAGCCTATTTGTGCTGGACGAATTCGCCGGCACATAGGCTTCGCTTAAGCGAACCGAAAGATACAGGCGAATAACTCAATACCATTACCGTATGATGGGAATCTAATGTCTCTATATGGGTGGTTTCATGAGGAGGTTAGGTGTAGTTATGAATAACTTCCTGACAAAAAGTTCCAACTGCTGGCTTTATTGCCGGCAATTGGACTACCTGTTTTACTCTTTCAGCTCTTTTGACATCTGCTGATACTCTTCCCTGGAAATGTTGCCTTCAGCGTAGCGCCTGCGAAGAATTTCAAGGGGATCGTGGGAATCTTTAGTGCTGCTTCGGCGTGGGCGAAAGAGCGCGACAACGACAACTACAATAACTATAATTATCACGATGGTTACTACGATCCAACCCCACCAGAGTCCTGACCAGCCCATCATTCTGTTGGAACCATAGTTCCCACTGCTGTTTTGCCAATCAAGGTTCCGCCTTCCCATCATTCTACCGGGGCCATAGTTCCAATCTCTGTCTTGCCAGTTAAAATTCCGGTTTCCCATCATCCCAGGTCCCCATGTAGCAAGGTTCCCGTTGTTCTGGAGATAATCGTAGGCAAGCCAGCGATGAACTGAGGCAAGCTGTTCAGAACCTTCGCCTCCCATCATCTCATCCATCCATTCGTGTTGTTGTTCATCACCAATCATGAGGGCCATGACTGCGTCTCCCAGTTCTTCAAGCAATGCCGGACTTACCAGATCGGGATCGATCTGGGTGATACTCTCTACACTTTGATTTTGTTTGATTTCGTTGATGATAACATCGGCAGCTCTGCCGTGTCCTTCTTCCTGTGCCCAAAGCATCGCTCCCGTTAGTAGAAATATAACACTTAAGGTCAAAATGAGTGTTTTTTTCAAGGTGTGGTCTCCTTCAATTCTTTTCTGTAGCAATTTTGCTTCAGAAGTCAGTATGACTGTCAAACATGACAGATACATAGCGTCCATCCTCTCAGGGAATAAGATGCCTAAACGGTTCAAAACTACCGCTATGTGAGCAAATACAATGACATCTTATGCCGTAAATCAAATTAGGCGATGCTTTCTATGATTTGTTACTTTGTTCGAGAGCTGAGATAACACGTTTCAGTTTTTCTTTTATTTCTTCTGCAACGAGGTGTACCGCCTCATTGTCTACTGCTTGCATAGAGCTGATGGGATCTACTGCAGCTACTTCCACCATTTCTGAACTCAGTTCCTGAACAATTACATTGCACGGCAAGAAGACTCCAATCTTGTCTTCAGCTTCAAGTGCCTTGAGGGCAAAAGAGGGACTGCATGCTCCGAGAATTCGGTAGTTTCGAAAGTCGACATTAAGCCTCTCTTTCATCGTAGCCCTGACATTGATATCGGCAAGTACGCCGAAACCTTCTTTCTTGAGCGCCTCAATCACCATTTCGATACTCTTATCAAAGGGTTGATTAAGAGTTGTTGCTATATAATAACTCACACTTATCTCCTACGTATAATTCAATCTATGTACAATCCTCACGGCTGATTCACTTTCACTTATTTCTTAATAGAAATTGTCGCGCTTATACAATTGACTAAAGATCCAAGCCGCAAGGAGCACAAAGATCATGATTCATGTAAGAATCAATCCAATCAGCACACCATCGAGCACCTACAAAAGGTCTTTCTTCATTCTTTGAAAGTCCTCATTGGTCAGTTCTCCGTTGGCATAGCGACGTTTAATGGTTGCCATAGCTTCTGAATCTTCATTTCTGTTTCGTTTTCTCACATTGACAATAAGGAGCACTATGGCCACAGCAACCAGTAACATCAGGCCAATCATCAACCAAAAACCTAAAGGTGAATCTGTATAGTTCAGATAGGAGAACCCCCTTGCTCTGGGCATCCCTCTAAAACCCCAATAATAACCATGCATGTAGTAGCCTCCTAATTTTTCTTACTGAGTTCTTCTCTCATACGAAGAAATTCATCTTGTGAAAGTGTTCCCTCGGCATATCTCTGTTTGAGAATGTCTAAAGGTGAACGCTCGTCGACCCTAGGTGTCTGATTTCTTTTGAAATCAGTATCACGAAATATAAAGTATAAAACCAATATGAAAAGTAATAATGGTATTAGCATCATAAGCAACTCCTTAACCCTCTAGGGGTTATATTCATCATTGTTACATCCAAGAAGAAATCGAATGGGATAAGACATGTATTCATAGGTGCGAAGCTAGCCGTAGTATCATCTCCACCTTCAACTGATATATTACTAACGTACAGCTAAACTCGACAAACGGCAATCAAAATGAGAATGAGGGTCGTGAACTGGACAGATTACGAGCATTCGCCTATATTGGAAAAATCCTGAAGGCATCTGGAGGCTAGCATGAAAGATATTGTTACACGCAGTGAAGCATTTTTAGAGCGGTGGAGGATTGCCCCCCATACCCTCGATATGCAGCAGTGCTGTGACCAATTTCTTTGTGAAATGGAGAAGGGGTTACAGAGTAAAGGAGCTGGTTCTTTAGCTATGATCCCTACGTTTACAAAAGTCGGTAATACGATTAACCCCGGTGAGAAGGTGATTGTCTTAGATGCAGGGGGGACAAACTTTAGAACGTGCGTAGTCTCTTTTGATGAAACTATGAAGCCGACTATAGAATCCTTTCATAAAACGGGGATGCCTGGAGTAAAGCATGAAGTTTCCGCTAAAGAGTTCTTTTCAACTTTAGCTGACCAAGTGGAACCGTTGATACATGAAAGTGACCGGATCGGTTTTTGTTTCTCTTATGCTGCCGAGATTACAGCAGACCACGATGGAATCCCTCTTGTCTTTTCCAAAGAGATCAAAGCCCCTGAAGTAATTGGTATGCCGGTAGGTCACTCATTATTGGAAGAATTGACCCGCAGAGGACACCGCGTGACCAATAAAAAGATAGCAGTGGTTAACGACACTGTAGCTACTTTATTGGCTGGTAAAATTTCCACGGGAGTATCTCCCTATAGTGATTATGTTGGGTTCATCCTAGGCACAGGTACAAACACAGCCTATGTTGAAAATAATGCTCATATTGGCAAATTGAAACCGCAAGTGGCTGGTTCACAAATTATCAATGTCGAGTCAGGTAATTTTGATTTGATACCAGGCGAATTAGATCGACGGTTTATTGATTCTACGAAGCAACCAGAGAATTATCATTTTGAAAAGATGATCAGTGGTGCTTACTTGGGAGCGTTTAGCCATGTAGTGGTTCTCCAAGCGATTGAGGAAGGGCTTTTATCAAAAGATTTTGAGCAACGATTTGCTCAGATTGAACCCTTGGATACTACCCGTATGAGCCACTATTTAGAAATGCCACATAATCAGGCCTATGATTTAGTCTCTTGTGTCACCAATGAAAACGATGCAACAGCCCTCTATCTTCTTCTTGATACTATTATTGCCCGCGCAGCAAAACTGACAGCGGTTAATCTTAGTGCAGCTGTCTTAAAAGCCGGTTCGGGTGAAAACCCCCGTTACCCGGTGTGTATTAATGCTGATGGTACCACGTATTATAAGACAGAGAATTTGTCAGATTATACTCAGGAGTATGTGCGAGTGTTTTTAGAACGCCAACATCACCGTTATGTGCGGTTTGTTACAATTGAAGATTCTCCCACCATTGGAGCTGCAGTTGCTGGTCTATCATTGTGATTCGGTATCGGCAGCCTCAACCATTGTTCGGTGCCACGCTAAAAGGTAATCATGCCGTTCCTGATCTAGCCCCTTAGCGTCAGCCATGATCCTAAAGACGGCTTCAGTGCCGCTACCTCGCATCCAGATAAAATCAGTATCATTTCCTTGTTGGTCGGAGAATACAATCTTCAGCCCTCCCCGCATGGGGGGCTTGCGATAATCTGGTCCCATCCCTATGCGCATACTAATTCCTTCCATCTGCTCTTCGCGCCAGGTGTAAATATTGAACCTTTGGACCAATTCATCACGTCGCTGCGCAAATTCCTGTACGAATATTCTCTCGTAAGCTGCTTTTATCTTTCCGTGGTCTGTTGTTGAAATCTGCATGACCCCCTCAGGGGAAAAGCTTCCTGTAATTGTCCGCTTGGGTAAAGACCGCAGTGCTGCAGCAAGCGAGAGGTTTGTAGAAAGGCCGGTAATGGCTTTGAACCTTTGAGGGGAACTAAGTAATTTTATCAATGAAACTAGGGTGTTTAAGGGATCTCGTACCCGACTGGGGTAGGTGATATTCCCCCCGTTGGATCCCTCACCGAGAATACGGACCACGTAACCCTCTTCCCGTTTTTGTTCAGCTAGTGCTACCACGTTGGCTTCTCCTACTTCAGAGCGGAAAACTTTTACCCCAAGCTCTTCGGCAATAGTATCAATCATAAGCGAAGTCGGACCGTTTACGGCAATCGCCTGTGGGATCTGTTTTTGTTTGGAGAGGGTGAGCTCGATGCGGGCCACTAGAGCAAATAGTTCTTGAGCTCCTAGAATATGGGTTTTTCCTGTTTCCGCATCAGCATAGACAATGTTTCCGCGGTCTCCATCGTTATCGGGGACATACCCTAACACAAAAGCACTATCAGTGGCATGTGCTTTTTCTAAGGCTTGTCGACAAAGCTCCAGATTTTTTCCTTCTGGGACTATGCCATGAACGATGTGACGCGGAACGTCGTTTATAAAGTGGGTGCGCACTCCAAGCCCTTTCAGAAAGCTCTGATCAATCGAGAGGCTCCGGGCACTTCCATTTAATTCAGCTACGATTCCAATGGGGTTCTTTTCAATATCTTGGCGTAAAGCAGCCACCATATCATCCTGAGAACCTGCAGCGGTATCAAGAATCATCTGTTCATAAGCTTCTAGAGCCCGTGTCTTCTCCTTCGCAATGTTCTTTAAGACTTTTTGGTAGTGGGCAGGATCAACACGAGCACTAAGTTCTTGTACGAGGGTTAAAGAGTTCTTGTCGGTGAGAAGAGTTCTGAAAACAGCAATGGCACTGGTAGCCTGTTCCGTATTGGCAACTCCTCCTTTAGAGCCAAACTTGAAGCCGTTGTGCCCAATTGGGTTATGGCTAGCTGAAATATAGAAAAAATGATCTTCTGGATGATATGCACTATAGGCCATGATTTCAGGTGCTGCACTGATGAACAGGTGTTTGACAGATACCCCATGGGCTAAAAGAATTCGGCACACAACATCGGCGATGGCCGGCCCTGTGGGACGGGTATCCATCCCTATAATTACCGTTTCTGGTTTAAAGTTACGGTAGAAAGCCTCGGTCGCCAAGGCGATAAGGAAAGCATCGGTAAACAGTATATGATCGCTGGCATCTTCTTCATCACCGCTAGGGGCAAAGATTTTACGCCAACCGGAGGTGCTGATAATCATCCGTTGATACGTTGCTTCTAGCTCCTCGACGGTCGGTAATGGCTGGGCGAGTGGATCTAGATGTGGATCGGCTATAGGAAATCCCGTTTCAAGGTGCTTATAAATCATACCAAATTCCTCCTATGAGGAGTATACCCCCCTTGCCTGATGGTCACAAGACTGGTACTGTAAACATCATGAAAATTGTAGCTGCTATACACGATCTGTCATGTCACTCTAAGTCTTCTTTGACGGTTGTTATCCCAACTTTAGCTGCGATGGGTGTCCAGGCCTCTATTCTTCCTACAGCTTTGCTCTCTACCCAAACTGACGGATATGTAGCCTATGAATACCTAGACGTGACCGATTTTATGAGTGCCACAATTCGCCATTGGAAACTTCTCAAGTTACAATTTGATGCTCTCTATTCAGGCTTTCTCGGCTCTGAAGCACAGATAGATATTGTACTTGATGTCATTGATTGGCAGAAAGAGACTAATCCAGATATGTTGGTTGTGATTGATCCCGTTCTCGGTGATCATGGACTCCCTTATAGTCCTGTTTCAGATTCTTTGATTAAAAGAATGGGAGACTTGGTTGCCAGAGCAAATTGCATTACCCCTAATACAACTGAAGCAGCCTTATTATTGAAAGAACCCTTTAAAATTAACTTGTCAATTGAAGAGGCCATGCAATGGGCGCAGCGATTAAGTGCCTTAGGTCCAGAGCATGTTGCTATTACGAGTGTTATGGATGGTTTAGAGGGTGTTGTTGTTGCCTATGATGCCACTACTAAAACTTTTGTTACTAATCGGCAAGTATATGCTCCAATTTCATACCCGGGGTGTGGAGATCTATTTGCCAGTATAGTAAGTGGCCAGATGGTGCAAGGTTTTAAGTTTGTCGATGCAGTTGAACATGCTTCACGCCTAGTCAGTCAAGCTGTACACCTCTCTTACCAGGCGGAGGTGCAACCTCGTTTAGGTGTAGCTGTAGAATTAATCATGCCAGCATTAGTAGAGAGTTTTCGATGATTTTGGTAGTTGCTTCTTCTGTTTCAGAGCTCCAAGGAATCGAACAATTTTCCCGTTTAGAAGGTGAGGTGAGAGTCTTACCTAATGGTGAATCTATCGTTGGAGTTGCCGTAGGAGTTGGAAAGATTAATGGAGCTTTGGGTACAGCGCAAGCTCTGCAACAATGGTCTCCTTCGTTGGTAGTAGGAGTGGGGACGTGTGGAGCGGTTCGTCAAGATCTCCAAGTGGGAGATATTGTGTTACCCACACAAGTAGTTCAATACGATATAAATTTACAGCGATTTGGATGGGCACGGGGAACTATTCCTGCAGCAGACGGAAGCATGGAAGGGCCTTTAGAACTTGAAGTTACACTACAGAAGCCTACTCATTGGAACAAGCGGAGAGTTTTCTCGTCCCTCGTACTTGGTACTGCCGATCAATTTTTAGTGGCTGAAGAGAGGGTACAGCAATCTTGGATCACTGATGACCTGCACATCGACGTAGTCGATATGGAGAGTTATGCGATAGTTAAAGCTGCTCGACAAGTGGGATGTAAGGTGTTGATTATGGGGGTGGTAAGTGACACTTGGCGGGGAAACAGACCAAAGAAATACCAGAAGTTTCTATCTGAGAGCTCAGCTGATCTCTTTTCTTTATTAGCTCAATATAGGGAGCCGAGTGAAAAATCTCCAATAATTTTATAAACAGGACCGTCTTTGACTACCTCTAAATCCCGATTGGGGAAATATTTGGGGAGGTGCTTGGTCAAAAAGGAGACAGTTGCATTTTCAATTTCTTCCCTGTCTTCGGGTTTCACCCGGGCCAAGGTAGAGATTTCGACATCAACTAAATACCCGCGCCCATGATCACTGCCATACCCCAGAGTAAATTTTGTCCCTGTACTAAATAGTCCATCATAGGCCACTCGGGCAGCTTTCCCTCGTTCAGGACGGTTGGGGTGTAGTGGATATTTTTCGCCATAATTATCTTCTAAAAACCGATCTAAATCATCACAGAGTTGGCGCAGCAGGAGTTCCAATTCTCTTTGTTTGGGACTCATGAGACTCATGCGCTACCTCTTGCTGAACTTTGGGTAAATCGTGGTGGGTGTTGAGGGCGTTCTGTAAAAGCTTCACAGAATTCTTTTATTTTTGATTTATTATCAGCGAAAATTTTATCTGCAGTTTGTATCATCTGTGACAGTACGGCAGGATTAGTTTCATCCATTTTAACCTTGCGACCGAGGTCTCCATGGATTCGTACATAATCTAAATCCTCAATCACAGCTGCAATTTCACTTGAAGTTTGCATCTGCGATGAGGCATATATGCGATAAATGGGGGTTCCCTTAGCGGGATCTAACCAACTAATAAATCCACTGCCAGGTTTGTCTGAATCAATTTTTTGGGGAGGTGAACTAGCTGTACTCAACGAGAGTACATGAAAACGTTTTGCTTCTGGGTACAGTTTTTTGGCTTCTCTATAGGCGTAAAGGACGGGATTATTAGCCACTACGCCTCCATCAATTAAAGAAATTTGTTGTTCACTTGCTACATCAAAAACCGAGGTTGGTGAAAAATAGGTTGGCGCTGCAGAGGTGGCCCGGGCAGCAACACGTATGGGTATTTCAGGGGTGCCGTAATTAGAAAGGATATAGGGACGATTATTACTGTAATCGTAAGTTACTACCATGGTGGGAGTAAGCGCCTCTCCTATAGTAGTATCGGCAAAGATATCATGTAATAATTGATTAAAGGACCCATCATCATACTTTTGGGTAAACAATTGATTAATCATATGTAACTGAAAAAGAGACTGACTCTTTGGAAAAATGATATGACCATATTTTAGATAGATATCGACGATTCTTTTAATATCGGGACCAGGATCGGCAGGGATATCTAAGCGTCGTTTTCCCCAACCTTTTCCTTCCACCTTAGGATCTTGTGTAGGGCTTTGCTTTAGCGGCATAAGTGACCCTTCACTCTTAGGTGCGGTAAGAGCGAGAGCAATCAATCCTCCTGTAGAGGTCCCCGCAATTAAATCAAAATGGGAATACAGTGGACGATCATCACCGAGTTCACGTAACAGCGTCTCAATATGTCCCAAAATAGTTGCTGGAATAACGCCACGCATCCCACCACCGTCAAGGCAGAGGATATAGCGGTCTTCACCGAGGCGTTTTAGTTCGCGATTTTTCAGATAGTCCCATAGTCCCATACTACTAAACATGATATATTTACCGACGGTGGTCAAGCCATGGAGGGCTGTAGAGAGGGTATGGAAATAAATAAAATAGGGTATTCTGCATGTGCTTTGTGTCCCCACACCTGCATGGTTAATCGTGAACAGGGCCAGATGGGAATTTGTGGTGAGAGCTCTGAAATGAGAATTTCTTGGATAGGATTACATCGGGGAGAAGAACCGCCGTTTATTGGGGAATATGGTTCCGGCACGATATTTTTTACGGGGTGTCCTCTTCACTGCGCCTATTGCCAAAACTGTCAAATTAGCCGGCAAGGGACAGCTACAGGGGTAGTGGTTACGGTAGAAGAATTAGCTGGATTCTTGGTGGACCTACAACACATGGGGGCTGCCAATGCCAATTTCGTTACCGGTACCCATTTTATCCCCTCCATCATTGCAGCCCTAGAAATTGCACAGAGTCGTGGTTTTTCACTTCCTGTTGTATGGAACTCCTCTGGGTTTGAACGTGTGGAAGCTTTAACACTAATCGACCCTTACATCGATACTTATCTTATTGACGTAAAGACGTTAGATGTGCAAGTAGCAGCTAGATTTTGTGGAAGTAGTAGGTATGCTCAAATCATAATACCAGTAATTAAGTTTCTTATAAAACATCATCCGCATACGTTTATAGATACCAATGGTGTATTACAAGGGATTGTTGTGCGTCATTTAGTTTTTCCAAAGACACTGGCTGCCACAGAAGAATTTTTACACTGGTTTGCGCAACACGTAAAAGTTCATGCTTGGCTTTCGTTGATGGTGCAATTTGTGCCACCGGAGGGTGGTGTAGAGCTCGGTGAGATTACAGCAGCACAATACGATTATCTTATGGACATTTTGACTGAATTAGAGATTGAAGAAGGGTTCGTACAGGAGTTAGCTGACAACATTCCTTGGATCCCTGACTTTTCACGCGATAATCCGTTTCCAGCTGATTTTGCTACACCTTTAGATACGTTCCTACAGTTACGAAATTCTCGTTAACCGATAAGGGTTCCCTCATATGCTTCTTTTCTCAGGATAGCCATGGTGTTTTCAATGTTGCGCCCATCCGCACAGATCACTTGAAGATTAGCCGCTTGTGCCTCTTTAGAGGCGATGGGATCGAATGGTACATTTTTTCCTGGAGTCCAGGTATCACCCACCATATTTCTGAAGTCGGCCCAAGTAATTGTATCCAAAGGGAGGGCCAAAGGATCGAGTTTTGGATCAGCCGTGTAGACTTTAGCCGTGTTGGAGAGGTTGATTACGATTTGAGCTTTGAACCGTTTTGCCAAATAGACGGCATCGGTATCGGATGAAAAACCCGGCTTCCACCCTGCGGCAACTAATATTTGTCCCCCAAATTTGATGGGAGCGGTCGGATCAGTTACCAAGGGGTCGCTACACAAGGGGGCAAATAGAGCTCGAATCAGTGTCCCATTGAGATGGGTAGCTGCAATACCTAACCAATCGAGGAGGTCAGCTTGAGGATTTTTTTCAATGGCTCTGTAAGCTTGCTGATAGAGACGAGCAGGAGCTCCTCCACCAGTGACTAAGATGATTTTTTGATCAGGATGTGCCTCAAGGTGTTGAGTTATAGCAGCGGTGAAGTGTTGTAAGAAATGATGATCGATCTCCCCTGGAACTATAATGGAACCACCTAATGAAATCACGGTAATAGTATGCATGTTACTCCTCCAAATCTAGATTAGCAGAAATAGATGAAAAGGCCAGTATCTTTTTGAAACAATATGTAATTATTGCTCGTAATTTTGGACGTGTGTTACCAAATTGGTAAGAAAATAACTACGCATGATCGAAATTCGAGTTTCACTGATCTGACCAAATCTTTTGCACAAATAAAAGACTGCGAGAGTATCAAAGCCAACTATAAAAAATAAGCACAGATGTTCGAAGATCTTGAATGAGGCCTATTTCTCCTCTGCGCACAAGTGTAAGGATGATTGCTGCTTCCCCTGCCAAAGAGGGATAATCTATTTCAAGATTGCCAAACAAAGGGGGAGGTACCAGCTATAAAAAGGTTAATTATCCAGATTTTCACAAGCTGCCTGCATGAAGGCTGCAATGTTTTGTAGGGGAGTTTGTGCGGGGAGGTCGCAACCAGAACTCAAGATAAAATTTTGGTAGTGGCGCATCTGTTTGATCAAATGTACAGTTTCCCTATGAACTTCTTTAGGCTCAGCATGTAGCAGTATATCTACTGGGTGGATATTGCCAATGATGACCATGTCGTCGGGGATAAGGGACATTATATCTGGCAAGTTGACGTCGCTGTCTAGACTCAGGGCATCTACTTGGGTGCTAGCAAGGTTTTTCATGATGGGTGTCGTTTGGCCACAGACATGGAGAATTACGGGGATATCGAGTGCTCTGGCCACTTTTTCGATGGAGGGTTTTACAAACGTATCGTAAAGGGAAGGAGAGAGAAGGACGGCTGTCGGATCAAGTAAAACGACGCTGTCTGCGCCGGCTTCTTGTTGAGCTTGTGCGTAGGGAATCACACAAGATGTGGCAAAATCGATGCACGCATGGCAGAATTCAACGTCCAAAAGGGTATTGATGGCAATGTTTTCTGCTCCCATCAGGAGACCGGCTAGCGTGAAGGGTGAACTCACGTAGCCTGCTACGAGTGTCTCCTTCTTTGTGGTGTGAATATGTGTTTTCACTAAACGGATCGTATCGGTAAATACTTTCATCCGCCCTGCAGTTGCAGGATGTGGAATAAGAAAACTTTTAAGATCTTCCGTTGAGGCGACAGGATGTTCTCGTACATCGGGTGCGCCGTTATCATGGAACTCGATTTCTAGACCTAATGCTTCTGCTTCAACTGATAAATCCATAAAGGGAAAAATCACGTCAAAACCGAAGTGTTCCTGCATCATAATCAGTATTTCTGCCTGAAGTGTAGCCTGCTGAATTGCGTCAACAACCGTAGTTTTGGTGAGTTGTGTACTGGGATAACCGGCCAGAGGAGCGGCCATGAGCCGATTATGGGTAGTGGAAAACTCCTGAATCCGGTTAATTAATTTCATCTTATTCCTCCACAAAGTTTTTATTTTACAGTTATTCAAGGTTGATTGTGTTTAGGGTGATAATCATAATCAAAATTTCCGCCTAAGTCCTCTTCACTACATTCTTAAAGCCCTGTTATGTACATAATAAGGTGTTGGTATTTCATTATCTTCAAATAACTTGTTGTTTTTTACAATATAATATGATTGGCAGGTTTCCTCCGTGATTTAGAAGTAGATTAGTTTTTCTCAAACTTAAAGGGGCTAAAGAAACTCTGATGTTCCATAAATTGAAGCAAAATTATCGTTTCTTGCATAATAGAGGTATCGGCATCAAGAAGATGCAGATAAAGGAGTCAACTATGAATAATCTAAATTCGATTCTAATTGAGGGAAACCTCACTCATGATCCTGAGATAGGTACAGTTCCAAGTGGTACAA
>CAZGDR010000043.1:0-15810 GCA_964524755.1 uncultured Spirochaetaceae bacterium | reverse complement strand
AGATAATAATCTATCTTCTCATTAAGAGGGGTACTTAATATGACAAAATTGGTAGTGATTCTCTGAGTGACGCACCAGGGGTGGATACTCGCGCTCACAAATCTCTCCAACCTGTTTATGGCAACGACCGGCAAATGGACAACCTGTAGTTTTTTTACTTGGATCAGGTAAGAAACCTTCCAGTTCGATTACTTCTCTTTGCTTTTTAGGGTCAACTTCAGGCATTGCCGATAAAAGAGCTTCGGTATAAGGATGGAACGGAGGTTGCATTACTTCATCACGCTGGCCATATTCACATATTTTGCCTGCATACATGACCATAATATAGTCACTGATATAATTTACAACGTTTAAGTCATGGGAAATAAACATGTAAGCTGCTTCAGTATCGATTTGCAAGTCATTGAGTAGATTAAGCACCGAGGCTTGAACAGATACATCAAGTGCACTAGTTGGTTCATCACACACCACTAAACGAGGAGATATAGACAGAGCTCGTGCAATTGCTACTCGCTGTTGTTCTCCACCGCTAAGTTGACGTGGTTTTTTTTCTAAATATTCTGTCCCTAAATCAACCTTCTTCAGTATTTGAAGGATGTGTTTACGTCGTTCTTCTCGGTTTTTCATGGCACCTAGAAGCTTCATAGGTCTCGCAATAATTTGTTCCACAGTGTGTGAAGGATTTAAACTTCTCCCAGGATTCTGAAAGATCAATTGAATATCTTTTAACGTTTCAGGTGAACGTTTATTCCAAGCAATTGAGATGTCAGTATCATCAAAGATGATCCGCCCTTTGGTAGGTTTATATAATCCTGCTACCATATGTCCTGTAGTCGATTTCCCACATCCAGATTCACCTACAACCCCTAATACAGATCGTGGTTTCATCGCAACATCAATGCCATTTACAGCATAGATTTTCCGTTTAGATCCATATATTTTATGGAGATCTTCAAGTTTCAATAAATCATTATTATTATTGGGAGAAATAGTTCTTTCAGTAGGAAGTGATTTCTTTTTAATAAGATCAGGTACGTCAGTTGCATATGCTCGATCACAAGCCGCAATATGGTTTTCTTTTATAGTACGCATGCCATACAGGCTTTCGCACGTATCATTCCGTTTTTCACAACGTTCTACAAAAGGACATCCTTTTTCTGTAGCACCACGACGGCGGACATATCCTTTAATAGTATTTAATTTTGTATTCTCTTTAACAACACCTCCACGCGGCATACAATTAATTAATGCTCGAGTATAGGGATGGGTAGGGTGTTCAAAAATTTCATTTTTGGGGCCTTTTTCAACAATTTCACCATTATACATAACTACAACGTGTTCAGCTACTTTGTTTATGACTCCCATGTCATGCGAGATATAGATAAGCGACATTTTTAATTTTTCGCGTAGTTTTTTTATTGAATCAAGTATAACAGCTTCTGTAGTTACATCTAGAGCTGTGGTGGGTTCATCTAGGATCATGAGGTCTGGACGACATAGAATGGCCATAGCAATACAAATACGCTGTTGGATTCCTCCACTGATCTGGTGAGGATAACGCCGAACAGTTCCTTTTGGATCTCCAATATTCATTGTCTCAAGAGCTGCTAAAGTTGCTTCTCGTGCTTTTCCTTTAGAGAGCTTTTGATGTCGCATACCGACCTCATCCAATTGAAACCCGATTGTTAAAGAGGGGTTCAATGAAGACTCCGGATTTTGGAAGACCATCGCAATACGATTTCCCCGATAAGCTTCCATTTCTCGCTCGGTTTTATCGAGTAAGTTTTCACCCTTATAATTAATCGTTCCGGCTACAGATGCATTTTTTGCTAAGTAGCGCATAATTGAGAAGGCTAGGGTACTTTTACCACATCCAGACTCGCCAATTATGCCAATCGATTCATCATAGCCAAGCGAAAAAGAGACGTCATTGACGGCTGAAAAAGTGCCATCAAACGTATCAAAGTTAATATGTAAATGTTGTATATCAAGAATATTATTGTTCATGAATCAGTACCTTACTGACAAAGTCAGAGAAAATAGAAATAGCGATTACCAACGAAGCAATTGCTAAAGCTGGAAATAAAACAGCCCAAGGAGCTTGTGAAATTATGGGTTTATTTTCAATAACCATCATGCCCCAATCTGGTGTTGGAGGCTGTAGTCCCACCCCTAAGAAACCTAAGGAGGCTACCATCATGATAGAGTAGGCAAAGCGAGCTGTAGCTTCAACAAGAATGGTTCCAGTTGTGTTGGGTAAAATTTCAACAAACATGATATACAGGTGGCTTTCACCCCGAATACGCGCCCCTGAGACATATTCTTGACTTTTTTCAGTTAAGAGCACACCACGCGATACCCGAGCAGTGGCAGGGATATATGCGATAGAGATAATAAGTGTAAGGGATAATATTGTCGAATTCCCTAAAATTCCAAGTACAACCATGGAAAGCACTAGGGGAGGAATTGCCATTAAGATGTCAATCCCACGTAAGAATATCGCATCGAGCCGTCCACCAAAATAGCCGGCTGTGAAACCTAATATAATACCTAAAATCGTTGATAAAATAGAAGTTAATAATGCAACAGTCAGAATTGAACGACTACCATACATTATCCGAGCTAGTAAATCACGACCCAAGCTATCGGTACCTAGAAGATGTCCATTCTCCCCAGGTCTTGCCATCTGGTTCTCAGAATCAATCTGCGTATGGGTAAAATTCATAAATGAAGGACTAAATATTGCTACAAAAATCCAAAAGAGAATAATTATTATACCGATAATAGCTAAGGGATTTCTTTTTAATTGGTAAAAGAAGTATTTCATCGCTGACCTCCTTTGAGCCGAATTCTCGGATTCAAAATGCTGTATAAAATATCGGTTGTCATCGTTGAAAGCGAAAAAATCATGGTTATCAAGAGGACACAAGCTTCGATAAGTGGTACATCACGGGTTTTAATCGCAGTCATAAGTAAAGATCCCATTCCTGGGAATCCAAATAGAGTCTCAACTACGATTAATCCCCCAAATAACCACCCCATATTCATGCCAATGATAGTAATAGTGGGAAGTAACGCGTTTTTTAAGGCATGTCTAAAAATTACATAAGAACGTGGCATTCCTTTTAATGTCGCAGCCCTTATATAATCAGAATTCATAACTTGAATCATTGTAGAACGTTGCATACGCGAAACATAGCCAAACATAACAAAGGTAATCGATAGAGCAGGGAGGATAAGAATGTTTAGATTAGCAAATAGACTCTCTCCAATAGGAAGTACACTCACAATTGGAAACCACTTTAATTTGACAGCAAAGATTGTGATAAGGAAAACACCAGAAACAAATTCAGGTAACGCCATCGTGGCCAAACCAAAGAATGAAATAATTGAATCGGTAGGTTTATTCTCTTTTACCCCTGCTAATACACCAAAAAAGATGGAAAGTGGAACGAACATGAGGAATGCAGTCAAAGCTAAAATGACTGAATGACCTACTCGTCGCCATAAAATTGAGTTAATGGCAACACCTTGCATGTAAATAGAATCCCCTAGATCACCCATCGCGAATCCTGCTATCCATCGTCCGTAGCGTTTAAGCACAGGGTCATTTAGACCTCTTGCTTCGCGGAGCGCAGATACTGCCTCAGGGGTTGCACTTTGGCCTAGAATCATCTGGGCGACATCGCCCGGCATGATTTCTACCAGCATAAAAATAATGAAAGACATGATAACCAGGGTCGCAAGCAGCGACCCCAGTTTTTTTAGAATGAAAAGTAAGGTATTGTTCATTTTATATCCATGTATTTATATTGTGGAATTTGAGTAAGAGGGTGTCGGTAATTAACAATTCTATTACTGACAGCTACCAAGAGAGGTACTTGCACATCAATAAGTGATCCCTCTTCATAAAATATTTCCTGCAACTCATGATAATAACTTAACCGTTTAGCTTCATCGGCCTCTTCTGAGATGTTATCAATTAATTCGTTGATTTTAGGATTATCTAAATGTGATTCATTCCAAGAACCACCGCCTCTAAAGGCTAAGAGCAATAACATGGAAGGATCTGGACGACCAGCCCAACCGGTTATGGAAAGCGGCACATTCATCCAATACTGTGAAAGGTAAATATCACGGGTGTAACCCTTGAGTTCAATAGTAATACCTGCTGGAGCAGCTAACTCCTGCACAGTTTGCGCTAATTCTTTGCCAAATGGATGGTCAGATGCATAATACATAGGTACCGTTACACCATTCGGATAACCTGCTTCGGCTAATAATGATTTAGCTTTATCAATGTTTCTTCCCCGTAAAGGAATATCTTTATATTCAGCCAGAATATTCATGATTGGAGTTTCATTGTAATAGACACCATCGTTAAGCTCTACTTGAGCAACACTACGAGCAATAATCTCTGGGTCCATGGCATATTTTAAAGCTAACCGAACTCTATTATCATCAAACGGCTCTTCATCAACGGCCATAGAGATAAAACGCATCTCTTGGTAAGGAGTAATAACTTTAATTTCGTTATTCTCTTCAAGACGTGTCCTAATATTCTGTGAGATAAAAGGGACAACATCGACTCTATCCGATTCTAACATAGAGATACTGGCGTCAATATCTGGTACAAAGTAGATGGCCAATTTATCAACAATAGGTAGTCCCTCTGCCCAATAAGCAGGATTGCGGACGAGAGAAGCTGATTCTTTCGGTATTAACTGCTGCATCATGAATGGACCAGTACCCATAGGCTTTGATTCCCCAAGGTTTGCATAATCATATTCACTGGAAAGAATTGCCATATTATAGTCGGTCATTTGATACACAAATGTCGGTCTCGGCTCTTCAAGATGAAGAACAATCGTATGACTGTCGGGTGTCTCAATTGATTCCACAACTTCAAAATCAAGTTTCTTTAAATGCCCGATTGAGGGATCTTGCGTTCGCTCAATCGTATATTTTACGTCCTCAGCATTAAAATCACTACCATCATGGAATTTGACCCCTTTACGAAGGGTAAAGGTCCAGGTACTCCCATCATCAGTTTCCCATGCAGTGGCGAGCAAAGGTTCAAGTTCACCGGTATCGGCACTCATTTCAACAAGATATTCATATATAGATGAATTCATAGAGAAAGCCTGGCCATCCCACACCCCAGGTGTGATGAGTCCAGGTACTTGTTCCGCTACTCGAATTATTTTTTCGTCTTTTGCCTTTTCTTTATCTCCACCGGCAAACACCATGGAAAAGGCTAGTACAGATATAAGCAAAATGACACTTATTGTACGTTTCATATTTCCTCCTAAGAAATGTATTAATTGATTACAGAATATTTCTGACGGTTGAACTATGAAAACAACCTAAATCCACACACTGTATTAAGTGGATCAGCAATATATGCTCAGGTTTCTGTAACCGACAACCTTATTAAACACTACAAGATGGCAGTCTGTCAAGCGGAAATGATATATCTGTTATGTTGTTATATTATAAGCATTTGAAAATACCGTGTTTTATCGAGTTGCATTATAATAGAGCTTAACATCAATTTATTGCAAATATAATGTGAATAATTTTCTTATGCAAATAGGGTGATTCTTATTGAATTAGCGCTTCAACTGCAGTGCGTGTACTTTGAGCACCGACTAAAACGAATACATCCAGCGCCTCAATTATAAAATCTGGGCCGGGTGAAAGTATTATTGAACCATCGCGTCGAATAGCAATCACTGTAGCTTTAGTCTTTTGCCAAAATGATAAATAGCCTAGTGTTTTACCAATACAATCTGAAGTTGCAGATACAGTACTCTCGTAGGTATAAAAAGGATTACTAGCCGTAAAACGTTCTGCAGAGTGGACTAGTTTTCGGGTAATTTCAAACAATTCTTTTTCTATACGTTCATGTGATTCAATCAGTTCCTGCATGCGTATCAATAATAAACGATTTTCATCACGGCTTTCATGTTGGCTAAGGTATTTTTTAGCTTTTTCTTTGGAACGGACGAATACTCCACGGTTCTGTTGCACTTCAACCACTTCAAGCTCTTCCAATAAAGAAAACGATCTACGAATAGTCTCAGGGGAGACGCCGTATTCACTCGACATCAAAGATCTTCCTGAAAGTTTTTTCCCTACAGGTAGGTCTCCGTTTACTATTCTATTGGCAATGTCCATCGCGATGCGCGCATAAATTGGCATCCCATCCCGTTTTCTTTTCATGGTCTTTTTTACAAGAGGCTCTTTTTCAACCATAGTGGCTATACTCCATTATTTTTTTCTTCTTTCTTAACTTCATTCCAAATTACATTTAATGCATCCACATGTTCCCAAGTTAGCGGGATTGCCCGTTCTGTACTACGCTGCGCTACCGCATTGAAGCGTTGGCGTACTTTACGATTACTTTTATGTAGAGCAAGGGAAGGGTTTATATGAAGATAGCGCGCTAAATTCACCACAGCGAAGAGTAAATCACCTAATTCTTCTTCCATGTGCTGTAGATCATCTTCTTCGATAGCTTCAACTAATTCCTGACGTTCCTCATCGACTTTAGCTAATACTCCAGCCACATCAGGCCAATCAAAACCAACTTTTTTCATCTTCTTTTGTATTTCCCAAGCTTCTTCCAATTTAGGGAGAGATTTTGGAATACGACTAAAGAAATCATCTGAGCGAGCTTTTTTCCCTTCAACGTCCTCCTTTATCTTATTCCACAAGTCTAAGACCTGAGAGCTGTCTTGAGCCTCTGCGTGGCCAAAGACATGTGGATGTCTCCGTACTAGTTTAGCACATACTATATTAATCGCGTCTATAGGGGTAAAATCACCGTGTTCTTCATGTATACGAGTTATCATAAAGGCATTGAGCAAGACATCACCAATTTCTTCAGCACAAGCTTGTAGATTCTCATCTTGCAAAGCTTCTATATATTCATAGGTCTCATCGATTAATGCTTTTGAGACATCAATTGGGTTTTGTTCGCGATCCCATGGACACCCATCCGGACTACGTAACAACGTTAAAATACGATAAAGGTTCTGTACAGCTGCTTCTAACGTGGGAGCATCCTTATGCTCATAAGTAATCATCATGACTCCTCTAGTATATTCTAGTTGACAGAATATACATTATATACATTATTACTCAACTCTTAAAACAATTGAATAAATCCAAGGTATTCTAGATTAGACCAATAAATATTAGTAAAAGTCCCATCTCCTCCAAATACTGTAGCCCAGATATGGAGATAAAGATTCGCATCAGGCTTATCATTTATTTCATTATAGATAGGTTGATGGAAATAAGGATCTTCACTTCTGAAGGTTTCTATATCTGAGGCATCACTACTATGAGGAAATAGGTTTCTTTTATAACTGGCAAAATATAATGGTGATTTACCTTCAGTAACATTTTTAAATTCAATTGCTATTTGAGAGCTGGAAGATTCTTTAGCTAATTCTAGAGTGAAATTAAAAGTTAAATCCCCCCCTCCCGATATGGGCACCTGCGTATCCATGAAAGGAATACCACTAAAATTATACGCATTGGGCTTATCAAGTAACGAACTGCCTTGAGCAAATGTGCCAACTAAAATACCTAGTTCATCTGGTTTCGCGTCAATTACTCCTGAACGCATACGAGCAAAATTTCGATACGTGGAATCATCTTTGGTATAAAGATAAAAACCAGGGGCGGTAGTATTCGATTCAGGTGACCAAGAGATCCCATTACCTAGCTTACCTTTATAATTGGAAAACAAACTGGGAACATAGGTCAAATTATATCTAAAATCATATAAACTATCGACCTTTTCTCTATTCGCAGGAGGGGCGGATGTAGAACTATTAGTTGAAAGAACATAGAAAAATTTTATTGAAGGTTTCGTATTCACTTCAGTAATCTTCTCTATACCGCGTGTAAAAATAGTGAGAGTTACATCGAGTTTAGTGTTATTATTTGTTGAGATTTTACCCCAAGATATTGCATCATCAAGGTTTAGGAAGTTCGGAATACCGCAACTGGTAAACAAAAAAAGAGATGCCAAGACGAGTACATAGAATTTAGCACTCAATTTTTGACATCTCTTCATACAAACCCTCCAACACTTGGAGGTTTAGAATCCAGCAATTACTGGAATACCACCAAACGTGATTTAGCTAATTTAGCATACTCTGAAGCAGGAAACTCATCGGCAAGTTGCTGTAATACAGCTTTTGCCAAGTCATTATTACTATTTGCCTCATGTAATCGCGCTAAACTGAATAAAGCCTTTGGTGATTCAGCCGCTTCACCACCATAAGTATCATATACCTGTTGATAATACTCAATTGCCTTAAGATTATCATCTAGCATTTCGCTACTGACTCCTGCGTTTAACAGAGAAAGAGAACCAAGATAGGTCTCTTTACTCCTATTAAAAACTGAAAGAAACTGTTCTAGAGCCGTAGCATACTCCCCTTCATCAAAAGCAATCAAACCTAATAGGTAATCGGCCTTTAAGACAGGGTATGTTTTACCACCCTTCTCTGCTAACGCAGAAAGGTCGGTGACAAGCTCCTCTTTTGTTGCTTGGGCTTCAGTCGTTGTTTTATCTTCTGAGTAAGCCCATTCTGTATATGTTTTTTGTAAATTATCAATTGTCAATTGTCGGGCATCAGCCTGTTTCTCAACAGCTTTCAGGCCAAACCCTAAACCAACCAACGCCACCACTAACACAGCAGCAATAATAATTATCAGTCTCTTATACGTACCTAAGAAGGCATTAAATTTAGACTCAAAATTTCCGGACGTTGTCTTTTCTTTTGTTTTTGCCATTATTATGCTCCACTATTCCGGACTATCTTCACGAGATTTCAGTAGATCTCCAAAAGTAAACGTATCTCCATCATCTTCATGTATATATTTTGACATTTCTGACTGTTGTGATTTACGAATAAGCTCTTTAATGGAGAGGCTCAACTTCTGTGTATTTGGATTAATCTCAACTACAGCCGCGGTAATAGGGCTACCAACTTTAAACTTACTTAAGACACTATCGTTGTACTCTTCATCAGGTCCAATGAGATTGTACTTAGAAATAAGTCCTTCGATATCACCTAATACACGTACAAACACACCAAAGTCGGTCACATTGCTTACTTCACCACTGATAGTACTACCTCTTGGATAGTCTTTACGTAGTGTTTGCCATGGATTACCTTCAAGTTGCTTCACTCCAAGTCTAATATGACGAGTCTGTGCATCTACCCGGGTCACTACGACATCAATTACATCGCCTTCTTTGCAGAACTCATTCATGTTCCGAATTTTCTTGGTCCATGAGATGTCATCAATATGTAAAAATCCATCAATACCTTCTTCAAGGTTAATAAAGGCACCACTATTAGTAATTTTCACTACAGGTTTCGTTAAGGTCATCCCTTGTGGATAACGCTCTTCAATCGTGTCCCATGGGTTTTCATCGAGTTGCTTCAAGCCCAGACTTACCCGTTTCTTGTCGAGGTCATACCCAAGAATCTTGGCGTCAACAATTTCTCCCATTGAGAGAATTTCTTTAGGGTTATTAATGCGTTTGGTCCATGAGAGTTCTGAAATATGGGCTAAACCTTCAATGCCTGGCTCAATTTCAATAAACACACCAAACGTAGTAATTTTAGTGATAGGAGCCTTGATAACATCATTTACTGCATAACGTTCTTCGAAAGTATCCCAAGGATCTTCTTGCATATGCTTCAAGGAGAGGTTTATTTTCTGTGAAACTGGATCAATATTAATAAGGCGCAATTGGATGACTTCACCTTTTTTCACAAAATCTTTGGGTTTAGTTACATGTCCCCAACTCATATCATTAATATGGAGTAAGCCATCAAAACCACCTAAATCAATAAACGCACCGAAACTGGTAAAACTCTTCACAGTACCTTCGACTACATCACCGATTTTGACGGTTGAAAAGAATTTATCTTTATTCTCTTTAATTTTTCTTTCTAAATATTCTCGGCGTGAAACAACGCTTTTCAGCTTCATACCCGTGTGGAACTTATCAATAATGAAAAAGTCTGCTACACCGATCATTGTTTCGGGGTCTTCGACCCGCATCACATCTGCTTTAGAAAGAGGACAGAATCCTAAGAATTCATCTCCTAAATCGACTTCAAAGCCACCTTTAATGACTTTGACAAATTTACCCATAACAGGAGCTCGCTTTTCAGCAGCTTCCCTAAGAGCATCCATACGTTCCTTGATGTCAGCGCGTTTCTTAGAGATGACGATTTGACCGCCCTTTCCCTCTTTGTTGACAATCATAACCTTGACTTCGTCGCCGACGGCGGGAACAGTGGAGAACTCATCAAAGGCAATTCTACCTTCAGATTTGTAACCCACATCCACAAACACATGCTCGTTATTGACCTGAACAACAGTACCGGTAACAAGCTGACCGTCTTCAATTCCATCAAGAGATTTTAGGTAATGCTCCTGCAGCATCGTCTGCATATCAACCTTTTGCTGAGGTTCACTTTGTGTTTCTAACACTTCCTTTACTTCTTCCACTTTTCTCTCCTGATCCTTATTTTCACCCAAAATACGGGCAAATATAGCACGTAACACTGTGTCATAAACTTCATCTATGGTCAAGTGTGACGAATCTATATATATGGCATCGGGGGCTCTTTTTAGCCCACCTACAGGCTTGTTTCTATCGATTTCATCACGCTCGGAGATTGTTTTCACTAGCTCTTCAAACGATTTCTCGGTCGGTTGTTGGTCATATCTACGTTGCGCTCTCACCTCGACGGAGGCATCTAAGAAAAACTTACATTGGGCTTGGGGGAATACAACCGTAGTTATATCACGCCCTTCAGCCACCAGATTTAAGCCTGTATCGGCCAATGCTCGTAGCTTTTTATTGACCACATCACGTAACTCAACAATGGCAGAATGGGGAGCGACCCACGCATCTACAGCTTCAGTATGGAGACGATCCTCCACATCAATGCCGTCGGCATGTAGGCGACCGTCGATTATTTCCAATTCAATGTGACGGGCAAGTTTAAGAACTGCCTTCGAATCTTCCCGATCAATCTTTTGATCCAACACCGCAAGGGTAATTGCACGATAAAAATTTCCTGAATTTAGGAAATAGAACTTTAACCGCTCTGCAACCATTTTTGCTATAGTACTCTTCCCTACTCCTGCTGGACCATCAATGGCCACTACAAACCCTTTTACTGATATCTCTTCACTATTCATCATCCGTTTTTACCCTCCAACAATGCTTTGATTTCTCCCTTGGACACTACTCGATAGCGGCTTTCAGCCAGCTCTCCAAGTTGAATAGGACCAATTCGTATTCTCACTAATTTTTGGATGGTATAGCCAAAATAACTAAATATTTTGCGTAACTCCCGATTCTTTCCTTCCGTCAAAGTAATAAGCGCCCATCGCTTGGATTGTAACGTGAACTTTTTAATTGTATAGGGCTGTTGACTATCTATATAAATACCACGTAACGCCTCTTCAAGGTCTTCGCGTCGGATTGTTTCTTGCGCCATGACGGCATACTCTTTCTCTATCTCTTGTGATGGGTGCATTATTTTCTGGGCTACATCGCCATCATTGGTATATAAAATTAATCCGGTAGAGTCTTTGTCCAACCTACCCACATGAAACAATAGATTGTTTTCAGGAATAGTAATGAGATCACGAGCATAGAGCTTTTCATTGGGATCATAATTAGTACAGACATATCCGCGTGGTTTGTGTAAAGCATAATACAACACACGATCAGCAGGTTCTGCTAGAACCGTATCAACCATGACAACATCATCAGCATCAACTTTGGTTCCCATCCTTGTGACAATTTTCATATTAACTGAAACGCGCCCTTCTTGGATGAGCTTTTCACAGGAACGTCGGGATCCAAAGCCGCTTTTTGCAAGATAACTCTGTAAACGGATTGGATAATCAATTCGCATTAGGGGACTCCTCTTCATGAGTAAAACGAGCTCGATCTACTTCCGATAATTTAGGAAGGGCAGCGATACTCGGTAAATTAAATTCAAATAAAAATTTCTTTGTGGTGCCATAAAGGCCAGGACGTCCTGGAACATCTTTATGTCCAATAACTCTGATATATTCACGATCACGTAGTAAACGGACAATAGAATCGGACGAGACACCGCGAATGTTTTCGATGTCACGTCGCGTAACCGGCTGTGCATAGGCAATAATGGATAATGTCTCGAGTGCTGCCTTAGAAAGTCGTCGATCAACCTTCTTACCGTAACAATCGCGTAGGCGCTCATGCAAGTCACCAGCTGGCAAGAAACGAAAAGTATCATTGGCTTCAACTAACTCAAGACCATGCTGCTCTCCTCTCCAGTGATCCTGCAGTTCGTCCAAGGCCTCTTGCAGCAGCTCATCGTCTAAGTCGGTCATTCGCTTGATAACGTCTCGGCGTACCGGTTCGTTCTCAATAAATAGAATGACTTCTACTAGGCGTGCATGTAGTGATAACATTTCAGTCATACTTCCTCATCATCATTCAGTTCGATAACTTCATCTTCTGAATCATCCTCTAAAAGAGTTTCATCGATTTTTACAACGGGTTCAATAAAATCATCAAATTCGTTTTCAAGTCCCAAGTCATCCTCATTCAGCCAGTCTTCATCAAATTCTGATTTACGGCGGATGAGAATATCACCAAACAACGCGTGTTGATGGATCGTTATCATCGAGAATTTAACCGCATCGAGAATTGCTAAAAAAGCACAAATAAGATCTAAAGCAGATTCTTTATCTACAATGAGGTCCATGAATGTGATTTCTTCCTGTGCTTCAAAGAGTTCAGCCATTAAGACGAGTTTTTGTTTAGGGGTAATTTCTTCATATACATTAAAGATCTGTTGTGGAGTAATGGCGCGTAACATTGATGAAAAAGACTGTAACAAATCCCACACGGTTACATCGTTCCAAAGCTCTTGATCATCGAATGGAAGCATAAATTGGTTCTTTTTGCGTTGAATGAATAATTCACCACCCTCATGCGACTCAGTCAGGAGAGCTGTATAACGTTTAAATTTCTGATATTCAAGGAGACGTTCTACCAAATCAGTACGCAATTCAGCAAATTCTTCGTCTTCCTCTATGGCATCTTGATCCGGTAATAACAATCTACTTTTCATGTAGATTAAATGGGCGGCCATAGCATAAAACTCAGTCAAATCATCCAAATCCAATTGACTTGGAGTCTGTAAATAAGCTAAAAACTGATCAGTTATCTCAGCGATTGGAATATCATATATGTTCACTTGTGCCTTCTGAATCAGATGCAATAAAAGATCCAGAGGGCCTTCAAATTTTCGTACTGAATAAGATAAAACAACGGGAGGCTTTGGCGTTTGATCCGCCAGCCCTACTTCATACACCATGCACTGCAGTATACTGTTTTCAAGTATGTAGGTAAAGGGTCGTTACTTCTTCGTTTTGGCTTCTTCTTCCTTTTTATCTTCTTTAATTACAGGGGGAAACATTATCGCCCGTAACTTGGCCTCTAAGTCAGTCGTGATATCCGTATTAGTGCGCAGGAATGTAATGGCATTGTCTCTACCCTGCCCAATTTTCTCCTCACCAAACGAATACCAAGAACCACTTTTATTGAGAAGCTCATATTTTAAAGCAGCATCTAAAATGCTCCCATGATAGGAGAGTCCTTCACCAAAGTACATATCAAGTTCTACTTTTTTAAAGGGTGGAGCTACTTTGTTTTTCACAATCTTAATCCGTACGCGGTTACCAATAATATCATCCGCACTCCGACTGATAGCTTCAATTCTTCTCACTTCTACTCGAATGGATGAATAGAATTTAAGGGCATTACCCCCCGTAGTTGTCTCAGGGTTTCCAAACATAACCCCAATCTTCATTCTGATTTGGTTAATAAAAATAATAGTAGTGTGACTCTTTGATAAAATACCAGTCAGTTTCCGCAAGGCCTGGCTCATTAACCGAGCCTGCAATCCCATATGAGAATCTCCCATCTCACCATCTATTTCAGCCTGAGGAGTTAAAGCTGCCACGGAGTCAACAACGATCATATCGACTGCACCAGAACGGACAAGTGACTCAACAATTTCTAAAGCTTGTTCGCCGTTATCAGGTTGTGAGATCCACAATTCATCTGTGTTAACTCCCAATTTTTTCGCATAAGCCGGATCTAAAGCATGTTCAGCATCAATAAAAGCAGCAATTCCACCTGCCTTTTGGCTCTCAGCGATGGCATGTAAGGCCAGAGTCGTTTTTCCAGAAGATTCTGGACCATAGATCTCAATTACTCGACCTCTTGGATACCCGCCTACTCCCAACGCCTCATCAAGTAAAATAGAACCTGAAGAGGTGGATTGAATCGACCGATCAGTGGCACTATCGCCCAACTTCATTAAGGCTCCTTTACCAAACTGTTTATCTATTTGAGAACGAGCAGCCTCTAAAGCCACCAACTTTTGCTTTGAATCAGTTATCACAGTCATTGTAGAACTGGAAGTTTTTGCCATAACGCTCTCTCTCCTTCGTGTAGATTACTCTAAAAAATACTTTTTCACTTCAAGTTTGCCGGTGAATCAAGAATTATAGTGACCGGACCATCATTCGTATATGATACTTGCATAGAGGCCCCAAAAATACCAGTAGCTACCTCGATGTCCTGTTCTCTCAACTTTTCCACCAATCTTTCATATAACGTAACAGCGAGCTCAGGGGTGGCAGCTGGATTAAACGAAGGCCTATTCCCCTTAGTTAGATCGGCACAAAGGGTAAATTGACTCACCACTAATATGCTCCCTCCAACATCTTGCACCGAAAGGTTCATTTTACCTTCTTTATCTGAAAAAAGACGCAGGCGTGGAATTTTCTTAGCCATAAAATCCAATTGCAAGTTCCCGTCGTCCTGCTCGATGCCAAGATAGACCAATAAGCCCTGCTGTATCTCAGCTACGAGTTCATTATTGATACCTACGGTTGCCTGTGAAACTCGTTGCAATACCGCTCGCATGTATCTTATAACCCTTGTAAACGGGAAACGAGCTGTTCTTTATCCTCAGCTTTAAAAAATGCACTTCCCATGACTAATACATCTACACCAGCTTCAAGAAGAGATGCTGCATTCTGTTCTGATACACCACCATCCACTGATATCTTGAAAGATAGATTATGTTTTTTTCTGAGTGCATCAAGTTCCCGAATCTTACCTAACGAAGATTCGATGAATTTCTGTCCACCAAAACCAGGGTTAACACTCATAATGAGGACTAGGTCCACCGCATCGAGAACCAACTCAATCGCCGAAACCGGTGTTGAAGGAACCAGAGAAACTCCAGCTAACTTCCCCTCACCGTGAATTTGTCCAATCGTTCGATTAAGGTGTAGTGTTGCTTCCGCATGGACAGTAATATAATCACTACCACAATCGGCAAACTCTTTGATATAGCGCTCGGGCTTGTCAATCATGAGATGCGTATCAAAAATGAGTTTAGAATGTGGCCGTAAATCGGCAATAAACTTCGGTCCAAAGGAGATGTTGGGGACAAACATCCCATCCATCACATCTAAATGGAGCCATTGTGCTGTTGCTTTTTCAACCAGCTCTACCCCCTCACCTACCCGAGAAAAATCTGCCGCCAAAATGGATGGGGCAACGATGCAACCTTGTTCTGTTTTCATACACGAAATTGTACCAGAAACAATACTTTTTGGAAAGCATCAATCATGCGTAAACATAAACGCTTATTGCATTGTATGGCCTTACATGCT
>CAZGDR010000042.1:0-15851 GCA_964524755.1 uncultured Spirochaetaceae bacterium | reverse complement strand
TTTCATATACATATCTCCTTATGAAATATAAGCGTTCATCATAGAGTACCTTAAACACATTTAATAATCAAGAAAAATAATAAAAACAACGTATTCATGGCCTCTGCAGGAGTTACAAGAGGATTAGGTGCTTTCTTTTATTGGTTAGAGTCGGTATATTCCCATTAGGAGACTTTTTCTATGATGCAAATGAGAATTCGCGAACAAGGCGATGGAACTATATTTTATGCCATAACGAATAATTATCGAATTGTGTATGGCCTTTTTTGTTTAGTGATTGGACTTGGGTTTGTTAGTGTAGTTGTAGATGGGGGCTTTAGTGGAGCCTCTATAATTCCGATTACACTTTTTTTAATTAGTCTTTTTGGTCTAGGGTATCGTGAGAGTTGGAAATTCGACCCACATGCTAAAACAATTGATTATAAGGTGGGGTTTTTGTTGTGGGTTAAACATATCAGTTTCTCTGCTACAGAGGTACAATCTGTAGATATTTCCCATTTTGTACGGGGCCGATCACCGATGGATGAGCGGGCCAAGCCAAAGGGGAGGAACAAGGCTATGGTCGTGTTTTCTCTACACATGCGTGATGACTCAATGAAAGATATAGAGATTGCCCCTGAAAGGACGAGTGCCGGACGGACCGAAGCTGCTGCATTACGCATCGCCACAGTCATGAACCTAGCTTATCATGCTGATCGTGAATTCGATCCTATCCAATCTGTCTCGGTGCACGATATATAAAGTTCGTTATTCATAAAGCCAGCAAGCGACCTCATGGTGCGCGTCCATTCTTTTCATGGGGGGAATGTTAGTCTTACATTTTTCCATGCGGTATGGACAACGGTCATAGAAATAACAACCAAAACGTTCTACGTTGGGTGAGGGCACATCACCCGTGAGAATGATTCTCTGCCTTTTTCGCTCAATGACCGGATCGGGGATAGGCGCGGCTGAAAGGAGCGCTTGAGTATAGGGGTGCAAAGGGTTTTTATAGAGATCACTAGAGCGTGAAAGTTCCATAAACTTACCTAAGTACATAACTGCAACGCGGGTGCTGATGTATTCTATAACCGCCAAGTCATGGGCGATGAAAACATACGTTAGACCAAACTCTTCTTGCAAGTCATGCAATAAGTTAAGAATCTGAGATTGAATTGAAACGTCGAGGGCACTTACTGGTTCATCAGCTAAGATGATCTTCGGATTTAGAGCTAAGGCACGAGCTATTCCAATTCGCTGTCTCTGTCCACCACTAAACTCGTGTGGATAACGGTTCTTAAAGGCACGGTTGAGCCCCACTCGCTCCATGAGATCTTCAACGCGGTCCTCTATTGATTCTTTCGTAACCGATGCATCGAGCATTCCTCGTTTACGGTATATATCAAGCGGTTCTGCAATTATTGTTCTCACCGTCATTCTTGGATTCAGTGAGGCATAGGGGTCTTGAAATATCATTTGAATATTCTTGCGTGCATCAAGCATTTGCTCGCGTGGTGCGTTTACTAGATCAATACCATCAAAGATAACACTACCTGATGTAGGTTTATATAACTGGGCAATTGAACGCACTGTAGTCGATTTTCCACAACCTGATTCACCGACAATACCAAGTGTTTCGCCTTCGTTCACGGTAAACGTGATCCCGTCGACGGCTCTGACTGCTCCAACTTGCTTTTTAAAGATGAATCCAGCTTCTATAGGGAAATGTTGCTTAAGGTCAACAACCTCAAGCAAGGGCTTTTTTACTGTATCGTTAGGCATCGGGATGCTCCTTCTTGTCAATGTATAGCCAGCAGGATACTTCATGCTCATTACCAAGATCCTTTGTAGGTGGATAATGGTGTCTGCAAACTTCCATTACCTTGTGGCAACGGGGATGGAAGGGGCAACAGATTGGAAGATCAATAACGTTGGGAGGTTGTCCTTCAATCGAAAAAAGCTTCCCTTTATGGGCTTTGTCCAGACGGGGAACGGAACGAATCAGTCCATCGGTGTAAGGATGGGCAGGATTTGCGTACAGATCTTCTGTTTTAGCTTTTTCTACAATTTTTCCGGCATACATGACACATACACTGTCACACATCCCAGCCACTACACCTAAATCATGAGTGATGAGGATCACAGCCGTATTCATCTTTTGGGCCAATCCTTGAATAAGCTCCAAGATTTGGGCTTGAATGGTGACATCCAACGCTGTAGTCGGTTCATCAGCAATCAAAATCTTGGCTTCACAGCTCAGCGCCATGCCAATCATAACTCGCTGGCGCATACCACCCGAAAATTGGTGTGGATAATTATGGATACGTTCTTCGGCTGCAGGTATACCCACCAACTTTAACATTTCAATAGATTTCGCTAAAGCTTCTTTACGCGAAATCTTTTGGTGTAGTCGGATGGTCTCAATCATTTGAGTTGAGATTTTCAAGAAGGGATTGAGGCTTGTCATCGGGTCTTGGAATATCATAGATATTTCATTACCGCGAAGATGGCGTAATGCACCTTCTGAAAGTTTTAAAATATCTTTTCCTTCGAAAAGGATCTCCCCACCAACAATTTTACCTGGAGGGCTTTGAATAAGACGCATGATGGAGAGGTTGGTAACTGATTTTCCACTTCCTGACTCTCCTACAATGCCAATCGTTTCTCCTTCGTTTAGCGTGAAAGAGATACCGTCAACCGCTTTTACGATTCCGGCATCTGTCCTAAAGTGGGTTTTAAGATCCCGTACTTCAAGCAGATTTTTATATTTTTTTAGTGAACTTACATTACTCACAATGCTGTGCTCCTATAACTGATTCTTACTTTGGGGATCAAAGGCGTCACGTAAACCATCGCCGAGAAAATTCATAGCGAATAAAAAGATGGTCATAGCGGTCGCTGGGAAAAATAGTTTCCACGGGTACAAGGTCATTCCACCAACGGCATCTCCTACTAGGGAACCCCATGAAGCGAAGGGAGCCTGGACACCCAGACCTAGGAAGGAGAGGAAGGATTCAGTCATGATAAATGATGGAATCCTCAATGTTGAAAAGACAATAATGATGCTTAGTGAATTGGGAACTAAGTGGCGGAATATAATACGCCAAGTGGGAGCTCCCATTGAGCGTGCAGCTTCAATAAACTCCTGGTTTTTCAGGGACATGATCTGTCCTCGAACCATGCGACTAATAGTGAGCCAACTGATTATTGCTAGGGCAAGGAAGAGATTCAAGATATTCCTTCCAAAGATTGCCATGGCAATAATGACCAGTAGCATATAGGGGAGACCATACATAATATCAACTACGCGCATAATAAGATAGTCAACTTTTCCCCCAAGGTATCCAGCTAAAGCACCCAAAATTGTTCCGATTATAACACTGGTGATAGTTCCAATAAACCCAATGGCAATAGAGACCTGACCTCCATAGATAATTCTGGAGAGCATATCGCGCCCTTGGTTGTCAGTTCCAAGGTAATAGCGCCGTTCATGCATCTTGGTTGCTTTTACATCAGCTGAGAGGGACCCCTTAATGGTAATTTCTTTGTTTAAAGGAAATGCTACACTCTCATCGGTTGCGGCTTCCTTAAGGTCACTTGCAGCAATTTCTTTGACGCGTGATTTTATTTTAGCTAGAACGTTTTCTCTGATTAAAGCATCATGCTTTTTCTTAGAAAGACCCTCAATTTCTTTTTCAAAAAGAACAGCATACTCCTCTTCACTGAGATCAACATTTTGAGTTTTGATTTTTTTCATGAGCTGTTGTTCTATTTCATGACCATACTGCCCAATTTCAATTTCGCTCGTACTTCCAATCATGTCTGCATAAAGAGCCACTATTTCATTCACAGGGAGTTTAGCAATGTTTTGTTTCTTTCCGTCTAAGGGGGTATGCCAAATTTTATTAACCGTAATTTGCAAATCTGTTTTTAGCTTTTTTTGGAGATTGTCTATAGTCCTTTGCTCTGCTTTATTGAAAGTAAAGGTTCCTTCAGCTACCTGCTTGTTACCTTCAATAAACATGTAACTCCAAACCTTATTGGCTTCGTTTTTATCAATCCAAGTCCAGAGCATATCATCTATTTCGGGTGAGAGTTCAAGCCGCTCTTGGCGCCAAGCCTGGGTATAGATGTCGGCCATCCGCTTCTCTAAGAGGAGCTCTCCAGCATTCCTCACCAAGGAAGGTTTGAGATGTTGATGGTCAAGAATGATTTCATCATAAGGATAAATAGGGAGTATTGGTGCTAACACAGCGAGAAGAATGTAGATAATAACAATAACCACGCTGATGACTGCCATCTTATTCTTCTTTAGTCTACGCCAAGCATCTTTTGAAAGACTATTGCCCACAATAACTTGATCAAACTCATTAGTTGCTTGTTGGGAGATTTTATGTTTTCGTAATAGATTCATCTAGTAGCTCCAATCTTATTTATAGGTGATGCGTGGGTCGAGCAACGAATAAAGTATGTCAACAAGGAAGTTCATAATTACAAGAATGACTGAATAGACGATGACAACACCAACGATGAGCGTGTAGTCTCGGTTAAAGGAGGACTGCACAAAGAATTTTCCGAGACCTGGAATGCGGAAAACCTGTTCCACCACGACAGAACCGGTAATGATCCCCGCAAAGGCTGGACCTAAGTAACTGACGATGGGGAGCATGGTTCCTTTCATAGTATGCTTGAAAATGATGGTCGAATTTTTCATTCCTTTAGCTTTAGCAGTGCGGATATAGTCACTGCGCAAAGTTTCTAACATACTGGAACGTGTGAGGCGCGCAATTGTAGCAAAATGGGCAAATGCGAGAGTTATTGCAGGGAGAATAATTGTTTTCCAGCCATCCCCAGCTGTGAACCAACCAGATGTAGGCAACCATTGCAGTTTCATGGCAAAAACATATTGAAGTACCGGTCCAATGACAAACAAGGGGACCGATATCCCTATTACAGCGAAAGCCATACTCAGATAATCGACCCAGGTATTCTGCCGGACCGCTGCTAGCATGCCGCTAATTATCCCAAAAACGATTGATATGGAGATCGCTATGACCCCTAAAATCATAGAGTTGGGTAAGCTTTCAAAAATATAGAAGTTGACATCGTGGTCTTTGTAACGATAAGAGGGACCTAAGTCTCCACGTAAGACATCGAACATATAACGGCCATACTGCATAATTAAGGGGTCGTTAATATGATATTTAGCTTCGATATTACGTTTTACTACTTCAGGTAGTGCTCTTTCGCCGTCAAAGGGACCGCCCGGTGCAACACGGACTATAAAGAAACTGATGGTAATTATCACCAAGAGTGTGGGGATTATCCCAAGCAAACGCTTGATCATGTATTTAGTCATTGGCAACCTCACGGCAATGAGAATAAAGATAAACACGCATATGGACCGATATTATACTAAGATGTTCAGATATGCAAGTAAACAGATATACCATTGAGAGATGCTTTCGTCAATTAGGTAATACAAATATAGAGTATTTTTAAACTTAAATTACTGCTGCATAGGTTGTTGGAAATTAGTTGGATGGGTTCTACACTACCGTTCAAAGATGTTGATACCACATCTCTTTATATAATGTAATGAATCTTAAATAAGAATATATAGAGGTAGTTTAACAACTGAAAGAGGATAGAGCTCCTCTTGACAGTCTGTCCTGAGTTGTAACAGACTTGCCTTTGCGCCGCTCGGCGCTACGGAGGGATTCATGGGCGATATCGCTGGCAAGAAAGTCTATATCGAAAATCTCGGATGTGCTAAAAATCAGGTAGATGCTGAAGTGATGCTACATACCTTGAAAGAGGCAGAATGTATCGTTGTAGACGATGCTGCGCATGCAGATCTTATTTTGGTCAATACTTGTGGGTTTATTGAGTCGGCTCGTGAAGAGTCAATTAATACTTTCTTTAGTCTACGTGCAGATTTTCCAGAAGCTAAGGTCATCATGACAGGATGTTTGGCTCAACGTTATGGGAAGGAGTTGTTGACTGAACTACCCGAAGCCGATGCGATCTTTGGCAATCGTGACTTACGTTATATCACTCGGTTAGTGCGCCGTGTATATGCTGGAGAACGAGAGATTGATCTTCCCTCGTATCCCCTCATAACTGAAGAGAGTAATGAGCGTAGTACATTATTTAATTATCCAGGCTCAGCCTATCTAAAGATTTCAGAGGGGTGTAACCATCGCTGTCGTTATTGTGCGATTCCTCTTATTAGGGGCCCGCTCAGAAGTCGCCCCTTTGCTGATATCCTAAAAGAGGCCCAACAATTAGTAGATTCTGGAATTAAAGAATTGAATTTGATTGCTCAGGATTTAGCCGCTTATGGAACCGATAGAGAATGTGGAGAATCCCAGTTTCTGGAACTCCTCGAGGCTTTAGCTGCACTTACAGGTGATTTCCGTATTCGCATGCTCTATATCCATCCCGATGATTTTCCAGAAGGTTTAGTCTCCGTCGTAGCAAATCATTCAAAAATCCTTCCCTATTTTGATGTTCCTTTTCAACATGCACACCCAACAGTGTTACGTCCTATGGGCCGTTTAGGAGATAGGTCCTCGTATGTGAAGCTGGTGCAGACCATTCGTCAGACACTGCCCGAAGCCACGCTACGGTCAACCTTGATGATAGGATTTACCGGGGAGAGTGATGAAACTATTAAGGAACTCAAGCAGTTCTTAATCGAAGCCCAATTAGATTGGGTTGGGTTCTTTATATATTCGAGAGAAGAAGATACCCCAGCCTTTAAAGATCGCAGTGCGGCTGAGCATAAAAAGATTATGAAAAAAGCGGGGAAATGGCAAAAAGAATTAGAGGGTGTGCAAGAAGCAATCACCTCTAAACGTTTGCAACGCTTTGTGGGTACCGTGCAAGAGGTGTTGATTGAGGAATTAGTGGAAGGGGAAGATTTGGCTATTGGGCGTACGGTGCACCAAGCTCCTGAGGTAGATGGATTGACTGTGGTAATTGGCCGTAATCTTGTGCCAGGTTCAGTTGTTCGTTGTGGAATCTCACGAGTGAACGGGGTTGATCTTGAAGCGATTCCAGTGAGCGGAGAAGATGAGTGATGAGTAGAATTGAGACCTATCTGCAAGAGTTAAATGAAGTCCAGCGTGAAGCGGTGTTAGAAAATGAGAAGCCGTTATTAGTATTAGCTGGAGCTGGTTCAGGTAAAACTCGGGTAATTACCACCAAAATTGCCTATGCCGTTGAGGTGTTAGGGTTGCAGCCTTGGGAGATTTTGGCCGTAACGTTTACCAACCGAGCAGCTAAGGAGATGAAGGGCCGGGTTGAGCAGATGCTTGGCGGAGTTGATCTCTCAGGTATGCATATCCGTACGTTCCACTCTTTTGGAGCGTGGATGTTGCGCCGGTATGGAGCCAGTATTGGCTTAAGTAATGCCTTTAGTATCTATGATGATGAAGATTCTCTCTCTTTATTGGCCTCCTGTTTTCCGGCCAGTAAAAAGACTGAATTAGCTCCAATCGCTAAGGCCATCTCTTTAGCCAAAGATATGGGTCTCGATCCTGAGAGTCCCAAGCTTGCCCAATTTCGGAGAGATTCTCATTTCCGTCACCAATTCAAAAGCTATGAACTAAAACTGCGACAGGTAGGTAACGTCGACTTTGCCGATTTGATTGGACGACCTCTAGAATTGCTAGAGCAGGACCCGCAAATCGCGTCGATGATTCATCGGCGCTTCAAGATGGTCTTAGTGGATGAGTATCAGGATTCTAATATTTCTCAATTTAAGTTATTGCAAGCTTTAGTAGGGCCACAGACGTTTATTTGTGTAGTGGGGGATGATGATCAGAGTATTTATCGCTTCAGGGGAGCTGAGGTAGAGAATATTCTCTCTTTTCCTGATGTGTTCCCCAACACCAAGATTGTAAAACTAGAGCAGAACTACCGTTCTACTAGTAATATTTTGGCAATTGCTAGCAAAGTGATCTCGAATAATAGTGGGCGCCACCCCAAAACATTATGGACCGATCAAGAGGCTGGAGAACCTTGTAAGCTCATCTATGTAAGCGATGAGCGCGCTGAAGCGTTACGGGTAGCAACCGAGTTACGTAAGAGTGGTGATTATGCTAATGCTGCCATCTTGTACCGCACTAATGCCCAATCGAGTGCTTTTGAGACGTTGTTCACCCAATCTGGTATTCCTTATAAAGTAATTGGAGCTCTTCGATTCTATGACCGAGAAGAGGTCAAAGATGCGCTAGCTCTGTTATATGTGTTGCTCAACCATAAAGATGAAGTAAATTTCAAACGGATGATTAACAAGCCAGCGCGTGGGCTGGGAAATGTTTCCGTCGATAAGATTATTGCACTCGCCGCTGAGCGCGGTGTAGATTTGATTGTAGCGCTACATGTAGCAGTAGATGAGGGTGTTTTATCGAGCAAAGCTTCAGTAGGTGCCAAGCAGTTTGCTTTGATGATAGATGAGGCTAAAAGAAGAATCGATGAAGGCAATGCCGAGTTATTGAAGTTCATGTTAGAGAACTCAGGAATAATTAGGTATTATCAGGAACAAGATGAGCGCAATCGTACCGAAAAATCAGATAACTTGGGAGCTCTCGCTTCCACCTTAGCTGAATACCCAGCCGGACAAGAGGGTCTTATCTCCTTCTTGGAATCGTTGACGCTGGATAGGACTATGATGGGACACAAAGATCCTGCTGACCAAGAGGGCGTCTCTTTGATTACGATGCACAACACGAAGGGGCTGGAGTTTGATCGGGTCTTCATTACTGGTTTAGAAGAGGGGTTGTTCCCTAGTCGGGCAAGTAAAAATGATGCCGATCTTGAAGAGGAGCGGAGAATTTTCTACGTGGCAATCACACGGGCTCGCAAAGAATTGTTCTTCCTTAATTGCAAGCGACGTACTATCTGGGGCAAGACTTCTTCTCAGATGCCTTCAAGATTCCTGAGTGAAATTCCAAAAGATATGGTAGAGGTAGAAGGTGATACTGTAGAACGAGGGACTGGTTTCAGTGGCTATAGTGCTCTTGATACGAAACGAAGACGAGCCAACTCTTACGGCGGTGCGGTAAGGAAGGGGGTGGGGCGTAATGCTAATATTATTCTCAGTCCTGTAAGGGAGTTTTCAAAGCCTAAAAAACAGAGTTCAAATAATGCCTTTTCCTTAGGTGATCGAGTTTTTCATGATGATTTTGGCGAGGGTGAGGTGCAGAATCTGAAGAATTTACGGGGGAAAGAGATGGTTGAAGTGCGGTTTGCTACAGGGCAAATTACCACCTTCTTTGCTAACACTGCAGTGCTTGAGAAATTAGCAGCTGACTGATATGATGCGATGTATGGGTAGACAAGAAAGCCGTCCTCCATATACTATGCCTCTTGTCGTGCGTGCCCGCGAGTACCATCTTTATGGTCAGGATGGGCGGCGATTTATTGATTTTTTTCAGAACCATGGTCGAGCAATTCTAGGTCATAGACCAGCAGGAGTATTGCGGGCAATTAAAGGAACTGCTGCACGCGGTTTGGTTGCCGAATATCCTTCTATCTATCTAGGAAGGCTCGAGAAGTTAGTGGAACAGCTGTTACCCGGTTATCACGTGGCCCGTTTTTATAACGGATTGCGGTATACAATTGAGGTATTGCAGCAGGCCAATGGCGCTCCACTCACCGTTGCTGATCCTGCGCTTGCCCCCATTGTGAGTAATCAACGAGTAGCTTTCTGGCGCCCCTTTCTTACAGATGTTGAGGTCACTGCCGATGTCCTCATCCCAATCCTTCCTTTCCCAGGGAATTTTGTCTGTGAGTTAGTCTGTGTCAAAGATGCTGCGATTGCTAAACAGCTTCCTCCTTCAGATGCCATCTCGCCGTTAGTGCTTGATCTTTTGATTAAGACGACGGGGTCGTTATTGGCTTTGACTGAGGAACAACGGCAACAGTTTTCCCGGAAGACCTCTTTACATGCACGTATGAGCCACTTTAGTGGACCATATTGCATCTCAGGTTTAGAGGGTGAAGCATATGAGGAGTTTCATGCAGCGGCTTTAGCTGCTGGGGTGGTTCTTCCTCCTATGTCGGATGCCCCCATCATCGTTCCGCCGATACTGTCGGATGGGGAGATGGTTTCATTTTTGCGTGTGCTTGAGGAGTTCTTAGGGGAAGAGTGAAACTTTCGCCATGTATTGACATACATTGGGAAAATGTGTAATTATACACCGCTGATTGCGGAATACTACGCGAGGTAGGTTTGACCTATTTCGAAACATAGGGTTATGTAGATGAAGACTATTTTTGTAAAACCGGCAACAATTGAAAAGAAATGGTATGTGATTGATGCTGAAGGAAAAAGATTAGGTCGTGTGGCTACTGTTGCTGCGCGAATTTTACGAGGTAAGAACAAGCCTGAATATGTACCTCACCAGGATATGGGTGACTTTGTTATTATTATTAATGCTGAAAAGGCTGCACTTAGTGGAAATAAGTACGAAGATAAAACGTACTATCGTCACACAAATTATCCAGGTGGGTTGAAACAAGAGACCTATGCCGAAGTGATAGTTCGCAAGCCGACTTTCCCAATGGAGCATGCTGTGAAAGGAATGCTTCCAAAAGGGGCATTAGGGAACAAGTTGTTCACTAATATGAAGGTGTATGCTGGAGATGTTCATCCACATGCGGCGCAACAACCAATTCAGGTTGAAATCTAAGGCAGGAGCAGAAACGTGGCAAAGAAAAAATCAGAAAAACAGAATGTAAATCTTGGACTCGGTACTGGTCGTCGCAAGACTGCTGTTGCCCGGGTCTTTCTTCGCGAGGGCGAAGGGAAAATTGTTGTCAACGGTCGTAATGTAGATGAGTACTTTAGTAATCCATTGTATGTATTTATGCTAAGACAACCGCTTGATGTGACCGATAATATGACTAGGTTCGATTTCGTGATCAATGTGCATGGTGGTGGCCCAACTGGTCAAGCCGGTGCTTGTCGTCATGGTATCGCCCGTGCTTTGGTAGAGTATGATGAAGCAAATCGTCCAGCTCTGCATGCCAACGGGTTTATGACCAGAGATTCACGTATGGTCGAGCGCAAGAAGTTCGGTCAGCCTGGTGCACGTCGGAAATTCCAGTTCTCCAAGCGTTAAGCGGAGGTTGGGATGGCTTACGCCACCATCGAGAGAGGGGCATCACAGAACGGCTACTTTGCTGTTCCAGTTGAGGGCTCCTCTTTTTTTATTTCTCATCAACAGTTTTCTCAATTGGGTCTTTCTGATAAACAGTCTTTATCAGAGGCGGAGTTTTTCGCGTTACGTACAAAGTTATTAGGTACTCAGTGTCGCCAGAAGGCGATGGATTATTTGGCATCGCGCGAACATAGTCGCCAAGAGCTTGCTTTAAAGCTGCTCCGTAAAAATTTCCCCAAAGATGTTATTAATGAGGAGTTAAGTCGTTTAGAAGATGAACGGTTACTCAGTGATTACCGTTTTGCTGAGCAATTTGTCATTTCTCGCCAACGCAAGAATCCGGAAGGGATTTCTCTTTTAAGGATGCGCTTAGCTCAAAAAGGAGTTTCGCGTGAAATTGCTGAGGCAGTGTGCACAGCGTGGTTTGCTGAAGAGGGTGCAGCTGAAGATGCTCTTAAACGGGCAGCAGAGAAGATAATGCGGAGGCGTGAGATAGGCCGCGAAAAATTAACTGCAAATTTACTACGTAAGGGTTTCAGTTACTCGGAAGTTTCACATTTTCTGAATGATCTACCGTAATAAAATGAGACTACCCAACCGGGTAGTCTCACATCACTTAATACTAAAATATAAGTCTTAGTTATCTAATACTTTAAAAGCTTTGCGCCCAGCATATTCGGCGGTATCGCCAAGATAGTCTTCAATACGCATGAGTTGGTTATATTTCGATAACCGGTCTGAGCGGCTCATGGAGCCAGTTTTAATCTGTCCGGTTTGAAGTGCAACTGATAGGTCTGCGATGAAGTTGTCTTCAGTCTCACCTGAGCGGTGGGAGACTACAGCGGTAAAGCCAGCTTTGTGGGCCATTTCAATGGCTTGGAAAGTTTCGGTGAGGGTTCCAATCTGGTTCACTTTAATTAAGATAGAGTTAGCCGTGTTGGTTTTAATTCCCATTTCAAGGCGTTTGGTATTGGTTACAAAGAGGTCATCACCAACAAGTTGTACTTTGTCGCCAATAGCGTCGGTGAGCATTTTCCAGCCTTCCCAGTCATCTTCGTCCATACCATCTTCGATTGAGATGATGGGATATTTTTCTGCCCAGCTAGTCCAAAGTTCTACCATTTGTTGGCTGGTGAGTTTTTCACCGGTGGTCCACTTAAGTTGGTAGGTTTTGGTTTTACTATCGTAGAGTTCACTGGCAGCAGGGTCGAGTGCGATCATAAAGTCGCCATCCCTACCTGTGGAATAACCAGCGTTCTTGATAGCTTCCATGATAACTTCTAAGGCCTCTTCATTAGACTGTAAGTCGGGTGCAAAGCCACCTTCATCTCCACCAGAGGTGTTGTAGCCTTTGTTTTTGAGGACGGCTTTGAGATGGTGGTATACTTCGGCGGTCCAACGGACTCCTTCGCGTAGTGAAGGTGCGCCAATAGGCATAACCATAAATTCCTGGAAATCAACTTTGTTGTCAGAGTGAGCTCCACCATTTAAGATGTTAGCCATGGGGACAGGAAGAAGACATGCGTGATAGGCTCCTAAGTATTTAAAGAGAGGGACGCCAAGGTAATCGGCTGCTGCACGAGCAACGGCCATGGAAACGCCAAGAATAGCGTTGGCTCCCAGTTTGGCTTTGTTTTCGGTGCCATCAAGGGCGATCATAGCTTTGTCGATAGCAATTTGATCTAGAGCATCCATGCCTTCGAGTTCGGGGGCAATCAAGGTGTTAACGTTGTCGACTGCTTTCAGAACGCCTTTTCCTAGGTAGCGTTTTTTATCGCCATCACGTAATTCCACAGCTTCGTGGACGCCGGTTGAGGCTCCCGAGGGGACTGCTGCACGGCCCATTGAGCCGTCTTCAAGAATTACATCAACTTCAACCGTGGGGTTTCCACGGGAATCCAGTATTTCACGTGCTTCTACAAATTCAATGATACTCATCGATATTTTCTCCTATGTAAGGTTATATGGAAAATATGGTTGTTTTTCGGCCAATTGTCAAGGAGAGTAAGGTTACCCTTTTCAAATGAACCTTTGGGTTGTACACTGAAATCATGACAATAGAGAATAAATCTTCTGGATATACGCTACCTCCTTTAACCGATGAGTTCCTCTATCAGGTAATCTTTTGTATGGAAGATCAAGCGAATGATTATTGTATAGATTTAAAGGAAGGGGTTATTAGTGAGACTGTTTTTGTTGAGAGTCGTCGTGAGCTAGAGCCGCAGCGCTTTCTCGATTTGCCGCCTTGGTATCCTTCCGATGGGTATAAAACAATGGAGAAGTTTGTTTCGACGTTGCGTAATCCTATTTATAGGGAAAGGCTCCGCTTGGTGCTGCAATCGGGGAAAGGGGTTTTTCGGCAGTTTAAAGATGTGTTAGCTGAACAACCTTCCTTAGAGCGGTTGTGGTACTACTTTAAAGATAGGGAAATTCGTCGTCGGATATTTTATTGGTATGAGCGTAATGATGAGGCTTTTAGATTAGCTCGTTTAGGGGAAGAGGTTCCAGAGGACCGACCCGATGAGTTAATTCGTCAGGATTTTATGCTTACGACTGAGGTGGCTCCTTATAAGGAGGAGATTGCGCTCTTAAGTGAACGCGTAATAGAGCGATTGTATGAGAGTGGGCAACGGTTAGATAGGTATCTTGGCACCCAGCTTAGTAAGGCACGTAAGGAGCACCGTGAAGATCAATGTATAGTAGCTTTATCGCTGAGTGAGCAGTTTGTTGGTTTCATCCAATACAGAATATATACAGAGGATGCAATAGCAGTAATTCGCTGGTATGCGGTTGAGGATGAGTTTCGAGGACTTGGCGTTTTTCGTTTCCTGTTTGATGCTCTGACAAATGCTCTTTTAGAGCTTGGCATTCGTGAGGTTATTCTACCGTTAATGGGGGAAGCAATCCGCGTAGAGCGGATGTTTGAAGCCTCAAATCCCGTACCATTATCTAAAACAATTTCAGTTTCAATTCCACGCTGGTGTGATGTTTTTTCTGCTGTCGAGGAAGCTGATTATGTATAATTATGCATACTTAAAGGTAGGTGAAAAGTCATTTTTATTGACAATAGAAGGTCAAAATAGATGTTTCTACAATAAATGATCGAAGTTATATCAAAATTGTGTGTAAATGATGTAACTATTCGTTCCTTTATTGATTTAACTTGACAGGTATATAGGGCGTTGTTATAATCCGTCATGTATAACGAGAAAAGGGAAAAAGCGGGTCTTTGCGCCTGCCCCGAATTATTTTGGAGGAAGTATGAAGAAGATTTCTACAGTACTTTTAGTTTTGGTGCTTGTGGGCAGTGTGGCTTTCGCCGGCTTCACGGGTAATGCGACTACTCGGTTCGGCTACAACATGGATTCAGGCGAGTATGGATTCATCAAGCAGAGCACCGCTGTTTCGGTTGATGTGACTCTTCTTGAGTTGCTCGGCGAACAGAAGGGTGAGGGCGACATCTATGCATCCATCAAGGCAACCTTGAATTTTGCATTCGATAACGCTGATGAGACTGGTGTAGATGATACAACAGCTCTTATCCTTGGTGATTCCTTGGATTTCGACCACGCCAAGATTTTCAGCGACAACTGGTACGTGAGCATCCTCAGCGCAGCTCGTGCAGCGAACTTCGCCACTTCCGCAGTGGACACGAAGGAATTGGATAAGGGTTTCAACGCACTTGCATATGAGTACGATCCCGCTAACTATGCTGCCGACCTCCGCTCTCGCGACCGGTTCGACCGCACAAGTGGTGTTGAATTCGGATACGACGGCTGGGTTGTTGGACTTGCTTTCAAGGGCGATCACATCGACAGCGCTGACGGTGTTGATGCTGATGGTCAAGCCATGGTCTATGATGAGACCGGTTACAAGGTATTTGCCTCTGTTGCTACTCCCGATTTCGAGCTCGGCGATGGGTTGACCCTCAAGCTCGGTGTCGCTGGATTCACCGAAGATGCTCCCAATACTTGGGACAACGGCGATGATGGTAATTCTGCGAATGGAGCAGAGGTTGTCAAGGGCAAGGATTCTGCCGCTTCCGCTCACGTCAAGGTTGCCTATGCAAGCGATGACTTGAGTGCTTCTGTTGCAGCCGATGCAATCTACGACAACGCTGCTGTTGACTTTGATGTTGCTGCCAAGGCTGCGTATGACATGGTGAGCATGGATGCATATTTTGCAACCAAGTCCAATTATGTCTATACCGACGGTTTGACTGCTGGCGGACCTTCTGTTGCTGCTCCGAACAACCTCCTCTCTGCGAAGGTTGCTGTTGATTTGGATCCCATGACGGTTACCGTTACTGGCAAGGATCTTATCAATGCTCAGGACATGAGCGCATCAGTGAAGTACCAAGCTACTGAAGAACTCGCTGTTACTGTGAGCGGTGGCTATAAGATCTCAACCGAAGTCATCAAGGGTGGTGTTGCGCTCGAGTACAAGGCTGAAGACTTCACCGCAAAGGCTGGCGGAACTTACTACACCAAAGGTGATCAGACAGCAACTGCTGGACCTCCCGCTTCGACAGTCTCTGGTATGAACAAGGATCGGATTCAGCTGAATGCTTCTATTGAGTCTTCTACGATTGTTCCTGGTGCAACCTTGAAGCTAGCCTATGCTGCTGACGACCTGACCGAAGCTGTGCTTAACAAGGTTCCTGCAGATTTCGATTACGGCAAGAAGGGTGCTGTTTAC